>JAQVOR010000080.1 GCA_028702535.1 Bacteroidales bacterium | reverse complement strand
TGATAAATTTGAGCAAGCACAAAAACAAATTAAAGCAGGCTTAAACGCAATATATCAAGAACTTAACATCTCTGCATAAAAAACAAAAACGAGAATTTTTTTCACGTTTTTAAATTACTAAAACATACAGTATTGAGATTTACATAGCCTCGACATTTTTATTTTACGATATATATAAATCATTTATTTTATGTAAGTTTGCATAATGAATGAAATTATTCTTTTGCTAATTGTAGGTGTTTTAGCTGGTGTGCTTGCTGGATTATTCGGCGTTGGAGGAGGAATTATTGTAATCCCAGCTCTGATATACATTTTTGGAATGACTCAACATCAGGCACAGGGTACAAGTATCGGATTGCTCCTATTACCAGTTGGGATTTTGGCATTTATGAATTATTACCGTGCTGGATATATTAATGTTAAATTTGTTTTAATACTAGCTGCTGCATTTGTTGTTGGTGGGTATTTTGGTTCAAAATTGGCTATAAATGTTGCTAATATTAATCTGAAAAGAATATTTGCGGTTTTTGTTATTCTTGTAGGTGTAAAAATGCTTTTTGGAAAATAAAATTTATACGATGAGTGATATTAAAAATGAAATAAAGAAATTAAGCCAACAAATATTCAATGATGTGGTTTCGTATCGTCGTCATATACATCAATATCCAGAGCTGGCGTTTAACGAATTTGAAACCGCTGCATATATAAGAGATATATTGTCAAAAAATGGAATTGAAACAGACAATAGTTTTGGCGATAATGCTGTAATTGGAATCATTGAAGGTAGCTTGCCTGGCAAGACTATCGGGTTGAGAGCAGATATAGACGCATTAGAAATTATTGAATTAAATGTATGTGAATATAAGTCAACTAAATCTGGAATAATGCATGCTTGTGGACATGATGCACATGCTGCCTCGCTTTTAGGTTCTGCAATAATATTGAATCAATTAAAAGATAGGATTAAAGGAAGAATTATTCTTGTGTTTCAGCCTGCTGAAGAAAAAAATCCTGGCGGAGCAATCGGGCTTATCGAAAAAGGTTTATTGACGAAATATAATATTAGCAAAATGTTGGGGCAACATGTGAGTCCCGAAAATGAAACAGGTAAATTTCTTTTTGGTTCGGGTTTATTAATGGCTTCTACAGATGAATTGTTTGTTAGCTTTTATGGTAAAGGAGGACATGCAGCATTACCTCATACACGTTCTGATACTGTATTGGCACTTGTAGATTTTATTTCTGAAACTATGGACTTTCAAAAGAAATTAGAAAGCGAATTCCCGTTTATAATAGCTTTTGGAAAAATTGTTGCAGAAGGAGCTGTGAATGTTATTCCTGATGAGACAATTACTCATGGAACAATGCGGACTTTAGATGAAGATTTACGCAAACATATTAAGATGCAGCTTCATTTAATAGCTGTAAAATCCGCAAAAAAATATAATTGCACTTCAAAATTTGAGGTGTGTGCTGGTTATCCAAGTTTAATTAATGACGAAAAACTTACAAATATCACTAAAAAAGCAGCAGCAGAATTTATTGGGATTGAAAACATCAAAGAGTTGAAATTACGTATGACCGCTGAAGATTTTGCATATTATTCCAGAGAAATACCTTCGGTTTTTTATCGTTTTGGTGTAACAGGAAATGGTAAAGGCAATGTAAATGTTCATAATCCGAAGTTTGATATTGATGAAAGCTCTTTGTTAAATTCGTCTGCTTTAATGGCATGGCTGGCAATTGAAATAAATCAGTAAGATGAGAAAATTACCTATAGATGAAATTCTGCGTTTAAGTGATGACGAATTTGAATCAGTTAAAAAAATCCCACTAATTATTGTACTTGATAATATACGTTCGCATCATAATATTGGAGCTATTTTTCGTACTTGTGATGCTTTTGCGTGCGAGGCTGTCTATTTATGCGGAATAACTGGAACTCCACCACATCGCGATATTCACAAAACTGCACTTGGGGCAACTGAAACAGTGAATTGGAAATATTTTAAAAATACATTTGATGCAGTTCTTGAATTAAAGAACGAAAGTTTTAAAATTATCCCTTTAGAAATTGCCGAGGGTAGTACCCAAATAAATAATTTTAGTGTCGCTCACGGCGAAAAGATTGCTCTTATTCTTGGAAATGAAGTTAAAGGTGTAGATCAAGAAATTCTTGATATTGCTGATGCTTGCATTGAAATTCCTCAATTTGGGACAAAACATTCGCTAAATGTTTCGGTAAGTGGAGGAATTGCAATTTGGGATTTAAGCATGAAAATGAGATAACAGTTTTAGTGTGTTTTGTTCGATAAAAATTAAACATGCAATTATCCATTAGTTAGAAATCTCAAAAAAATATCGGACAGTAATATTTATTTATACAGCTTTTCTAATTTACCCTCATGTTTTTTGTTAATTTTGTGCAAAAGTAAAAAATAAACAAATGGAATTAAGTGTAGGCGATAAAGTTAGATTTTTAAACGATGTAGGTGGGGGTAAAGTGGTTAAAATCTTGGAGAAAAATATGGTGTTGGTTCAGGATGCTGATGAATTCGAGTATCCTTATCCAAAAAGTGAGCTGGTGCTTGTCGAAAAGGCAATAATAGAGACAAAAAGTCCATTTCCTGAAAACTTGCACTTCGAACCGAAAAAAAATGTTGTTTCTCCAAAAACAACTCATAATGTACAGCCAGAACTTAAAAATGATAGCGTTACAGAAATATTATTTGCGTTTTTACGTAAAAAATCTGATGATTTTGATGGCTTTGAAGCTTATTTGATTAATGATTCGAATTTTTATATGTTCTATCATGTTGTCTTGCGTGGTGATAACGGATTTACTAAACTTGATGCTGAAATGCTTGAGCCTAATACAAAAATAGCTATTTGTGAGTTAAGTCGTGAGCAAATAAATTCGTCTAAAGAAGTTATTGTTCAAGCTATTTTTTATGATCATCCTTATGATACTTTGCGTCAGATGTTGGAACGTAAAATAAAAATTGTCCCTTTAAAGTTCTTTCAGGAGCATGTTTTTATTGATAGTGATTTCTTTAGTGAGAAAGCGTATGTTTTTGAACTGTTATTGGAAAAACCTGGTTTAGGTGAGTCAATAAAATCGGAAAAAGATTTTGAGAATAATTTACTTCTAAAGGAGGAGCATGAAGAAGACGCTTCTCAGAAGTTTAAAGCTCGTAAGAAACCTGAAACTGTAGAGGTCGATTTGCATATTAATCAATTGGTAGATTCTGTTATTGGAATGAGTAACGCAGATATTTTGAAGATACAATTAGACTTATTTCATAAAACAATAACCGAAGCTATTATGAATAAAGCTGGAAAGGTTATTCTTATTCACGGGATTGGCAATGGTACTTTAAAGGCAGCAATTAGAGAGTCTTTGACCAAACAGTATAAACTTCAGTTTGAGGATGCTTCTTTTAAAGAATATGGATTTGGTGCTACTGAAGTTGTGTTGTAATACTCATTATTTATAGACTTGTTTTTCTTGGATATTTCCTAAAAAATAATTGGTTAATTTATATTGTATTCCAAATATGGGCGTAATATCAGGACTACTATTCCTAATATGGGCGTAATATCAGGACTACTACCCCTATTATGGGCGTAA
The DNA here is from genome assembly GCA_028702535.1 of Bacteroidales bacterium. Classification (GTDB taxonomy): domain Bacteria; phylum Bacteroidota; class Bacteroidia; order Bacteroidales; family ML635J-15; genus Bact-19. The sequence continues at coordinate 12,336 of JAQVOR010000080.1, read as the reverse complement.
TATTTGGAGTAGAAAGCATAATATTAGCGTAATATTTGGAATAGATTGTAAAATTGATTATCTTTGTAGCTGTTAAACTATTTATATTTAATCAGTTATGCGAAATCGCCAAATGCTACATAAAATTAACGTAAAGAACGAATCATATTTTGGTCGAATAATTGTTCTAACTGGAGCCAGACAAACGGGCAAAACTACCTTAGTAAAAAAGGCTTTTCCAGACTATAAATATATTTCTATTGAAGATCCAATAACAGTAAGTGAGTTTAAAAACTTAACTTCTTCTCAATGGAATAGTTTGTATCCTTTTGCCATATTGGATGAAATCCAGAAAGAGCCTCAAATGGTTGAAAGTATCAAAGCTGTTTATGATCAGTTTTCTACTCCAAAATATATTTTGTTGGGTTCTTCACAAATGTTGTTATTAGAAAAAGTGAGAGAGTCTTTAGCTGGGCGTTGTATAATTTTAGAAATGTTTCCATTAACATTGCCAGAAATGATGACAAATAGTTTTTCATCAGAAGTTAAAAGGTCTCATTTTCAGGAATTGCTACATGATGGGAATATTGTTGCAGAATTGCCAATCAGGTTATATGGTAATCATCCCAAGACGATAGATGTGTTTAGCAAATATTTGCAATTTGGTGGGTATCCTGCAATATCTGATGATTCGATATCTGATGTTGATAAAAGAGAATGGCTAAAAAACTATGTAAAAACATATCTTGAGAGAGATATTCGTGATTTAGCTGAGTTTAGGCGTTTTGAGCCTTTTACTAAAGTTCAGAAACTAATTGCTATCAATACAGCTCAGCTTATAAATTATTCGAAAATTGCTTCTGAAACTGGAGTGAGTTCAAAAACTGTCCAAAAGTTTATTGAGTATTTGAATATTAGTTATCAAATTCTTGTGTTACAGCCATGGAGTAGGAATTCAGCTAAACGATTAGTGAAATCTCCAAAGGTTCATTATCTTGATATTGGTGTTATGCGAGCAGTTCTTCAGAAACGTGATAGCTTAAATGGACACGAATTTGAAACGGCCGTTGTTGCAGAAATCTATAAACAAGCGAAACTCTCTGATGCTGATATATCATTTTATCATCTCCGAACTTTGGATGGAAGGGAAGTTGATTTACTAATGGAGACCGAATATGGTTATATTGCAATAGAAGTTAAGCAAAGTGAAAATGTACGTAGTGTCGATGCAAAGCATTTAAAAGGTTTAGAGGATATTTTGGATAAGCCAATTCTTCATAAATTTTTGCTGTCAAACGATTTGAGCCTTAAAGATTTGGGAGATGGGGTTGTTGCAATGTCAGCAGTTCAGTTTTTAACATAGTTTATCTATAAGCAGACTTGGGCATTTACACAAACAAAAATTATTTGCTAACTTTCAGTTTAATGCTTTCTGCAATTTTAAGTGCTGTAGTAAAAGTACTAATATCAGTATATAGTTTGCCATTATGTCCAGCATAATGTCCATGTCCGATAGGATTTAATGTATATTCTTCCATCAGATTGTTGGGATCTATTGTTACTGCATAAATTAAAGATGGTTGGCATGAATTACGATATTCTTTTTCATTTGGATATTTTGCATTATGCCAGTAATTATTTGTGTCCCACGCCTGATTTATTTCTAAGACTAAACGGAATTTGGAATTTGTTTTTACGTTTGTTTTTGTTTTTAAGATAAAATCAGACTGAGGCGTAGCTCCTGTATGTGCATCAATTATCGGTTTATCTGTTGTCGGAATTTCAGCATTGTCAGATCTTTTATGGATAAAATAGGGGAGTGTAGCTTTGTACATTTTTTGTCCAGCTTCCCATTTACCACTGCTACTATCGCCATATCTAAATATTCCGGTAGCAACTGCTTGTGTTACAAATAGTTCTTGAGTAAACTCTTCGTTCATGTTTTCTACCCATAAGGCAAACGATGGATTATTATGTCCTTTGCCGGTTGTAAATTCAAGTTCGATTTGGTATCCATTACCGTTTATATTGCTTTTTATTATCTCTTTTTCGTTGTCTTTTTTTCTCTTTTTACAAGGTAAATTGTCTTTTGAAGAAAAACTGCTTAGACTTATAACGGAGATTAAAATTATTATTATGCTTTTCATATCTATATAATTTACTATTAAAATTCGATTATAATACCTAGTGTTGGAAGTATTGTTCCGCTTCCGTCAGAGGGTATTCTGCGTAACAAATAATTTGCTGGATTATCAGGATTTATTTGCACATTTCCGTCTGTATCGGTATTAGTATATATGTCTTGTGTCTCTGATTTGAAATTATATGCATTTTGAATATCTATATAAACTTTTAAAGAGGCATTTTTGAAATAAAATGATTTATCTACTCTAAAATCAAGTTGGTGAAACGGTTTATATGTTTTTTCGTTTAACATTGTATAGTCAAAATATGGTTGTCCTCTAAGATTCCATGCGGTCATATTTGCTGAAACCTGAAGATCGTATGGAGTGTAAGGTAAGCCGCCTGCAAATCTCCATTTTACGCCAACAAACCAATCGTTTTTGAATTTTTTGGTTGCGGTAACTATAAAAATGTGTCTATTATCCCATGATGTGGATACGTAGTTTCCGTCAATGTCTTTAAATTCACTCACGGCATAAGTATATGCTGCTGTGATATTTAAGTCGTTTTTGAAACGGTTTTGAGAAAGAATTTCTATACCGTAAGCATGTCCTTGACCAATACTGCTTATTTCTTCGTCACCAACGACTCCAAAATCTACTGGCTTAAATGATAAAACTAATGAATCTTTTACAGAGAAAGGATATTTGTCGTATAGTTTATAAAAACCTTCAACACTAATAAGTGATCTTGATCCAGGACGAAACGAAAGTCCTCCAATAATGTGGTCAGATTGTATGTATTTGATTTCGTTATTCCTATTTACAAGAACTTGATTTTGATCACGATAGCCTAAACTTGTATAGGTTGGTAGTAAATAGTATCTGCCAGTATTCATATTAATACTCCATTTGTCAGTAATATCAAATGATGCCGAAATACGAGGCGAAAACTGTTCGAGCGGATTTGACATTGAGTTTGAGTATTCATTACCATCAAATCTTACGCCCAAGGATAAACTAAGTCTGTTGCCTATAAAAGATTTTGCAATTTGTCCAAAAGCTCCATATTTAAACATATCAAGATTTGAATCATAAGTTATTTCTTGCTGACCCATTGGTGTGTAAATGTTTAAATATGTGTTGTTATAGTATCTTGCATATTCAAAATTTACACCGTAGCTAATTCTGAAATTGTTATCGGTTTTAAAGAAATCTTCGACTCGAAATTTATTTTCAGCTTCAAACGAACTGTAATTGTTAAGTAGATTTGCTGCATCTATATTATTGTCAATATATTTATAGTATCGATTGTTAAGCATGTTTCGGCTAAGTACAACTGTTGTGTAGCCTTTGTCACGAAATTGTTTATAAACTGCTCCCAAAGTATAAGTCCACTGCTCGTATTCATTTAGGTATCCTAATAAATAAGATTGGAACTCTGTAGGGTTTTTCAGATCTCTGTCTAATACATTTATATCATAAGCACCTAAACCAATTAGACTTAATTCGCTGCGGTCACTAAGTTTCATTTTAACTTTAAACTGTGCATCATTAAATGTTGGCAAAAATGGTAGTCCTATTAATTTAAAAAGGAGATTTAGGTATGATCTTCGTGCCGAGATAATGTAAGTGGCGTTATCTGTAATAGGACCGTCCATGGTAAATGAAACTTCAGAAGCACCTAGGCTTCCTTTAAATCTGAGGTTTTCTTGGTTTCCATCAATTTGTTTAAAATTAAACACACCGCTTAGTGCATTTCCTCTGTTTGCTGGAAAAGCTCCCGAATAGAAATCAACATTTCTTATGAGGTCTGCGTTTAAAATTCCGTTTGTTCCACCGCTGGCTCCTTGTGTTGCGAAGTGGTTTATATTTGGAATTTCGACATCGTCAAGGTAAAATTTTGACTCATTTGATGCTCCTCCTCTAACAATGACATCATTTCTGTTTTGTCCGGGAAATGCTGCTATGCCAGGAAGATTTTGTATGACTTTGGATATATCACGATTGGCTCCAGGTGAGTTTTCAATTTCAGATAAACCAATACTGCGTAATGAAATAGGAGACTCCTCATTTTTCTCAAACATTTGTGCTTTAACTGTTATCTCCGACAGAGTTACGGCAGACTCCCGCATAGTAATATCTAAATTTACTGTTTTACCTGGGCTCACTTGTACTTCTGAAGTGAGTTTTGTGTTGAATCCTAATGACGAAGTAGTTAGACGATAAATCCCAGGTTTTAAGCCACTTATCAGATAATTGCCGTCAAAATCTGAAGATGCTCCATACTCGGTACCTTCTATAAATATATTTGAAAATGGTAAAGCCTCATTATTAACTTCGTTATAAACTCTACCTTGTATCTGTCCAACTTGTGCAAATATTGAGGGTGTAATAAATATAGATAATAATGCGAAAATTTTTAATTTTTTGTACATAGTAATTTAAGTTTAGCTAAATAACCATTTGCTTTAAGTTTTGTTTATGAAATTATCAAAAAAGTTAAACAAATTTTAATATTTTTTAAATAATTCAAATGTTTATGTCGTGTAAAAGTAGTGTTTTTTTTATTGATTTGTTGAAAAGTCAAAATTAATTGTGAGTTGTGTGAAATAGCTACATTAGTTTAAAATGAAATATATTCAATTTGTAAAATATTTTTTCAGATTAGTTTTTGTTAGTAAAAAAAACTTATATTTGTGATATGCTCATTAGTAATTTACTCATAGACAATCTTAAAATATCTATCAATTCGATAAGGTCGAATATGCTGCGTACTATACTAACAGTATTAATTATAGCAATTGGGATAATGGCTTTAGTTGGGATACTTACCGCAGTTGATTCTATTAAAAGTACGATTAGTGGTGAGTTTCAGAGTATGGGATCAAATACTTTTACAATTCGTTGGCAAAGGAATCAACAACATGGTGGAACCCGTCGGAAAGTTGAAAATAAAAAAATTGATTATGAAGAGGCTATTCGTTTTAAAAACGAGTTTAATTTTCCTGCTATTGTGAGTATTTCGGTTTCTGGTACAGGTATGGCAACATTAAAATATGCTGATAAAAAAACCGATCCAAATATAAGTGTTTATGGTATTGATGAGAATTATTTATTAACATCTGGGCATGAAGTAGATTTTGGGCGTAGTTTTACTAGTAGTGAGATAGTTTCTGGAGAGAATATTATTGTTATTGGTAGTGAACTAAAGGATTTATTGTTTATTACTGGCGAAAGTGCTTTGGATAAATTTATTTCTGTTGGTAACTCACGATATCGGGTTGTTGGAGTTTTAAAGGAAAAAGGTACTAGTTTTGGTGGAGACGGCGATAAAATTTGTTTTGTACCATTGAATAATGCAAGACAAAATTTTTCTGTTTCTGAAAATAGTTATACAATAAGTATTATGCCTAATAATGCGGAATTGCTTGAGATTGCCGTAGGAGAGGCGGAGGGTTTATTTCGAAATATCAGAAAACTTACTGTTTACGATGAAAGTAATTTTGCAGTTCGTAAATCTGACAGCCTTGCAAATATGTTAATCGAAAATATTAGTGTTGTTACAATTGGTGCGACTATTATTGGTTTGATAACTTTATTGGGGGCTTCTATTGGTTTGATGAATATAATGTTGGTTTCGGTTAGCGAAAGAACTAGGGAAATAGGTATTAGAAAAGCTCTTGGTGCAAAAGGCGAAACTATAAAGCAACAATTTTTATTTGAATCTGTTTTTATAGGTCAGCTTGGAGGAGTTTTAGGTATTATTTTGGGGATTATAGCAGGAAATATGATTACTGTGTTTACAGGAGGTCAGTTTTTGGTGCCTTGGTTATGGATTTTACTTGGCGTATTTTTGTGTTTTATTGTTGGTATAGCCTCTGGATATATTCCAGCGGTTAAGGCTTCTAAGCTTGATCCAATAGTAGCATTGCATTACGAATAAAAAAAGCTGCCCACCAAAGGTTTGACAGCTTTACAAGATTATAAATATTTTATTCTTAGTTTATTACTTCCTTTGGTCGTGAGGGCTTCGCCGTTGTGTGACAATCTTTTAGCTCATCAATTTAGGGATAAGTTCAACAACACGAGTTGAATATCCCCATTCGTTGTCATACCATGTTAATGTTTTTAGCATTCTGCCATTAAGCATCGTACAACCGGCATCAAAAATTGCTGAATGTGAGTTATGAATAATATCAACAGAAACAATAGGTTCTTCAGTATATTCTACAATTCCTTTCATAGAACCTTCGGCAGCTTCACGAATAGCTTTGTGTACTTCTTCTTTTGTAACGTCTTTTTTCAAAATTACAACAAGGTCAACGCACGATCCTGTAGGAGTGGGCACTCTAATCGCCATTCCGTCAAGTTTACCTTGTAATTCAGGTATAACTGTTCCTACTGCTTTTGCAGCACCTGTGGTTGTTGGAATTTGAGAAACTGCACAAGAGCGTGCTCTACGTAAATCGGAGTGTGGTCCATCAAGAATATTTTGGTCGTTAGTGTAAGAGTGAATGGTAGTCATTAAACCACGCTCAATACCAAAATTGTCGAGTAATATTTTGACAATTGGAGCCATGCAATTTGTTGTACATGATGCGTTTGAAACACATTGAACATCTGGGGTAATTACTTCGTCATTTACACCTAAAACAACCATTGCATCCACATCATCTTTTGCAGGAACAGTAAGTATAACCTTTTTTGCACCATTTTTTAGGTGATCTCCATATCCACCCTTTGCACTTTCTTTACTTCTAAATATTCCTGTGGCTTCAATTATTACATCAGGAGTTTTTTGCCAAGGAATATCGCCAGGGTTTCTTTCTGCACTTACAGGTATTTCTATACCTTCTACAATAATTGATGTAGCGTTAAATGAAATATTACGTTCAAATTTGCCCTGAGTTGAGTCGTATTTAAGGAGGTGTGCAAGTGTCTTTGTGTCAGTTAGGTCGTTAATTCCCACTATTTCGATATCATTTCTATCGAAAGCAATTTTAAAAACATTTCGTCCAATTCGTCCGAAACCATTTATTCCTACTTTTATTCTATTCATAGTTTTTAATTTTTTAGTTAATTTAATGCAAATTTAAGAAAAAAGCCTCAATTAATTGAGGCTTTTTAAAATTAAAATAGATTTTATTCTAATATTATTAGTTTTTCACAAACTTCATTGTTTTAATACCATCGGTATTACTTATGTTGATAAAGTAAACTCCATCCGACATATCAGATATATCTAGATTTGTACCATTAATATTATTAAACTCTTTGATAAGTTTACCATAGATGTCATATATTACCACATTGCTGTTAACAATACCTATAATATTAATACTGTTTTGAGCAGGGTTAGGGTATATATTCACATTATTTAGAGTATTAACCTCAACATTCGATGTAGATGTTGTATAATATGCCTCCCAACCCTCAGCTTGACCTTCGCTATCGGTTTCGAAAGTAATATATAATTTATCACCACCCCAGTTTTCTATTGTATAAGGTCTATTTTCCGAAGTATATTCTCCAATTAACTCTAATGCACTATTTAGTGGGTGTCCTTTATAAATTTTAAGTACATCGTTTTCTGCAAGATCAAATTTTGTAAATGTTAATCTAAGCAAATAAATATCTTCAACATCAGGGTTAATAATCCAATTACAAGAAGTATTATTAAAGTAATAGTTATCGCCAGAGCCATCGCCAAAGTGCCATTCGGGTTGCGTGAGAATTGTTGTTCCTTTACAGTAATCTGCATCGTTAGGTGTAATATTTAAAACTGCTCCGTGTCCATAGTTAAATTCGTATGATTCAGGATTTAAGTTGTCCATAAAAAAGTAGCCATCGCTTGAACCACCCCATCCCCAGTTAAAGTGGAAATATGAAGTGTCTTGGTAGCCATCGCAAACCCAGGCGTGTCCAGGTTCCCCAGTTCCAGGATCTCCATCATAAATAATAGGGTGTCCCTTCTCTAGTTCTTCTTTAAGAGTAAATTTCCATACGTTATCTTGAGTTGCGTCTCTATACAAATAGTAAATACCTGTTCTATATTTAAAGTGTAGTTTTAATGCAGTTGCAGCATATTGAGTGTTTGCTCCTGAGCCATCGTATCCCCAGCCCATATAAACTGATACACCGCAATGATACATAAGTTCGGCAATTGATTCGCGACTCATTGAAGTAGCAGAAACAGTCATTTCGTCCCAGCGGTATTGAGTTTCTTCAAAATTGACAGTAACATAGTCTCCCCAAAAATATTTTATACTATCTTTTCCTGTTTCAGGATAATTCCAATATTTCATGACTTGGGACATTGCAGTTGCAACACAACCTGCATATACACGTCCATTAGGTCCTTTTGGGTGTTTAGGACAAAACATGTTGTATGGGAAGTTTTGATTCCATTTTGTTTGTAACAAAATATCTACACTTTTATTACTTTTATCAAAAGAGAAATCATTTTTGCTGATTTTACTCCATTGTTCAAGAATATCTTGGTTAGGAGTTATCCCTGCTTCAGATATAATCTCATATTGAGGCATATAATTTTCTTCAATCCAGGATTTTGTTGCTGGAGCCATATCGTTATAGTCAAACTGCCCTTCGTTTGAATAAGCGAGTACAGGAGTTGTACGAACATCAGCACTTACTAAAATAAAACCGCCTTCATTAAAATTGTAAACATGAATACAGTCTGAACCACTTAAAGTTTTTAGTGTTGTTTGGTTTTTAATTGAATAATCAGCATTGCCGTATTTTTTTTGGTTTAATTTATTTGCTTGCTGTGCATGAAAATTAATACCAACAGTTTTGGCTTGTTCTGACGACACGTAATAATCCTGATTAGACATGTTTGATGTTTGTGCAAATGTAAAATTTGCCAGAATTATTGCAATTACTAATAAAAAAGATTTTCTCATAATCTTATAAATTAAATTAAATTTAAGGTACTATTTAATAAACAATTGATTGTTGTCAAATGTTCACATTGCAAATATAAGAAAAATATAATATGATAAAGTTTTATTTCAATTAATTTATCAAGATAAATATGTGAATATTATTAATATTATACAAAACGGTGAAAATAAGCTTGTCTTTAGTGTAAGAATCAATGTTATGAGCATTAAAATTTGGTGTTTTATTGGAAAGAATAAAAGTGGGTTGTTTAGTGTTTTAGTTTTTCCTTCGTTGGTCTTTTCGATATTCTCGATTAAGGTTTGCATCATATTTTTTCCCAAAATGGTATGCGATATATAAATTTAAATAAACCATACTTTCTTGTCCAGACATTATCTCAATGGGTATAAGAAAAGAATCAAAAATTACTCCTGTTTCAAGTATTTGTGTTTTCATTACATTTTGACTAAAATCAAATTGTAGTCCTAATTTTGCATATAATCCAGGATGGAATTTTAATTCATTAAGTCCGTACGAGAACGCAGCTTTGCCTATGATGTCGGTAGGATTATTTTGAAAATTGATGTCAATTTTATAATCAGAAGTAAACGGGATAGGTATACCGTTGATATTATATTTTACACTATCAACTATTTCGTAGTATATAGGTTTTGATACTCCCAATATTATGCCGATAGAACCATTTAGGTGAATTGAAATACTGTTTTTATCTCTTTTTTCGTAAATCATTTTATTATATCCATATCCAACTTTTATGTTGTGTACAGTATGTGTTTTCCCAAATACAAATTTCCTTATAGAGTTTGGATCGAAATAAGGGTTGATTACTTTTATTTCTTTAGGGTGTTTTTGGTAATTATATTCGGATTCAATAAAATTTCTTAATCGGTAATTAATTCGATGCGAAAAATTATAATAAAGCCCATATCCATTTGAATTAATTTTAATCCCATATAAATTGAGATTATAATTATCAGGTTCTCTGTCTGTCTGTAATTCTCCCTGAGCAAAGATATTACTAAAACAGAGAGTAAATAATAGTGATAATATAATTTTATATTTATAAAACATAATTACCTCAAAATTAACAAAAAAACGGAAAGCCCGAACATTTTCGGATAAATAATTTATTAAGCTCTTTGTCCGTTATCGTTTTTTTCGATTTGGTTGTATGCGGGACAATCATCAGTTGTTTTGCATGAGTATAAACCTAAACACACAAGAGCAAATAGTGCTAATATTACAATTAACTTTTTCATATCTAAATAATTTTAACATTTACAAAAATATCTAATAAAATCTATTTTGTTTCAAAACCTATGCCTTAGTTATTAACAATTTTTGGTTAATTGTTAGTAAATAAAAAGAGAGAGCCTAAAAAAGCTCTCTCTTAATGATTATAGATTTTTATTATTATTGTTTAATTAACTTTTTAGTAATAATTTCGTTGTTAGCCGATATTTTTACAAAATACATGCCTGCAGGATATTTAGATAAGTCAATATTTGTGTTTTTTGTAGAGATAAGTTCTTTACCTATATTATCAAATATTGTGATATTGTTAATGCCTTGTCCCGAAATGTTTATTAGTCCGTTTGTTGGATTAGGAGTAATTGATATTTTATTAGCAATATTCTCTGGTACATCACTTGCTGGTACAATTGTTATTGTTATTTGGTCTGAACTTTTACAGTCGTGTATATTTGTAACGGTAATTGAATACAAATGATTTCCTAAATCCAATTGTGAGGCATCAATAAGAATGTTCGAAGTGTTAGCTCCAGTATTCCATTCGTACATATATTCTCCTTCGGGTACACCTATAATAAGAGTTTGGTTTGCTTGAATCGTAGCATCTGGTCCAAGTTCTGCATTTGGTAGTTCGTGAACATCAATAGTAATTGTATCTGAATTTTGACAACCGTTTACGTCTGTAATAGTACACATATAAGTATTGGTGTTTGTAACAGTTATTTCTTGCGTTGTTTCACCTGTTGACCATAACCAACTTACAGCGTTAGGAGCGGAAATAATTATATTTTCATCAGCACAATACTCTTGAACGCTACCTAAGTTAATAACTGGTAATGGATTGAATTTTACAAAAACGCTATCAACGCCTTGGCAACCATAATCATTATTAACTGTAACGTAATACCATTTTTGAGTATTTACAGTAAGTGATGGTAATGTTGTGTTATTGCTCCACAGCCATGAGCTTCCAATTTGGGGGTTGAGCGTAACGGTTGTACCCACACATGATTCGATTGTGTCAGAAGTGTGTAAGTTTACTAGTAATTCAGTTCCGAATTCAACCATTATCTCATCTGATCTTTCGCAACCAAATTCATTAATAATAGTGAGTTCATAAGTTCCTGTTTCGCTTACTTCGATGTTCTGAGTTGTTTCGTTAGTTGACCATAAAAAGTCAATGTCTTCGACTTCAGGGCCATTTAAAGTAACAACAGTTTCGCATACAAAGATGTCTTCTCCAAGTTCAAACTCATCAGGAATTGCTACAGTTTCAACATAAATTGAGTCGTTACCTGTGCAAGTAGATTGAGTAATGGTTACATAATACCAACCTTCTTCAGATACTTCTAATTCTTGTGTTTCTTCGCCGTTAGCCCAAATATAAGTATCAGATTGAGGAGCAATTAAAGAAATGCTTGAACCTTCGCAAAGAGTTATTGCATCTTCCCAATAAATAATTAATTCATCACTAAAAGTAACTTCTGTGGAAGTACTTGCAGTACAGCCGTTTTCGTCTGTAACAGTAACTGCGAATGTACCGCTTGTAGTTGCTTCATAAATTTGTGTGCTTGAAGCATCTTGCCATAAATACGAGGTAAAATCACCAGGGTTCAATTCGACTGTTGAACCATCACATGCTGAAATTTCAGTTTCTAATACAGGGTTTACTTCTGCAATAGTTATAGTAGCAACTTCTGTCATTAGTTCATTCTCGCCTGCAATAAGTAAGCAATAATAATCTCCAGGTAGAGATGTTATTAGTGTATTTGTGATTTCTCCATCAATAATAGTTTCGTTATGATACCATTGATAAGTTAAAGTTTCAGCAGTTGTGTTTACAGCATCAACAGATAAATTGGCTGCATCATATTCGCAAATAATTTGCGAAATAGGTTGTTGATTTATTACAATATCTCCTTCTCCAACAACTGTAATTGTAACTTCTTCGCTACTTAGTTCAGTTGGATTATCACAAGTTTCACCAATCATGTCAAAATGTTCTTGACCATCGCAATTGATTGCGATAAAACTTGTTGTTGTTTGTGTTCCAGCA
>JAQVOR010000079.1 GCA_028702535.1 Bacteroidales bacterium | reverse complement strand
CATTTCTGCTTATGAAAACATCGACAATATTACTGTTTTTCAAACAATTTGCCCCAGTGTAAAAAATCGAATACCACTATTAAGAGACTTTTGCAAAAACAATGAGTTAATATTATTTGTTAGTGATCATAACTCCAGCAACGGCAATATGCTTTTTAAGGTTTGCAAAGATTCAAATCCCGATAGTTATTTCGTTACATCACCCAACGAATTACAAAAAAAATGGTTTAAGAATAAATTTTCGATTGGGATAAGCGGAGCAACATCAACCCCATTATGGTTAATGGAGCAAATCAAAAAAAAGGTAAACACATTAATTTAAAATATACAAGATTATTTGTTTTTGTAAAACAAAACAATTCTACAAAAATAACGTACACAATAAAATTATATAAAAATAATAATATAACTTAATACAGATTAAAATTATGGCTAAAATAAAAAAAATAGCAGTTTTAACTTCAGGCGGGGATTCACCAGGAATGAATGCAGCCATACGTGCGGTTGTTCGTAAAGGGCTTCACGAAAATCTTAAAGTAATGGGAGTTTTGCGAGGTTACGAAGGTTTGATTAATAATGATTTTATCCCTATGAGTTCCAAATCGGTTGGGAATATCATTCAGCGTGGTGGCACTATTCTTAAGACTGCTCGCAGCGAGAGATTTTTAACACCCGAAGGACGCTCCATAGCTTATGAAAACTTATTAAAAAACAAGTGTGATGCACTAGTTGTTATAGGCGGAGACGGAACTTTTAAAGGAGCTAGAATATTTAGCGAAGAGCATAATTTACCTATTGTTGGAATACCGGGTACGATTGATAACGATTTATATGGAACTGATATGACAATAGGCTTTGATACTGCTTTAAATACCGTTATCCAAGCAGTTGACAAGATAAGAGACACAGCAGCCTCGCACGAAAGAATTTTCTTTGTCGAAGTTATGGGGCGTGATGCTGGATTTATAGCTTTACGTAGTGGAATTGCCTGCGGCGCAGAAGCTGTATTAGTACCCGAAGTACAAACAGATTTAAAAGAACTGCATAATCACCTAACAAATTGTATGTCCAAAAAGAAAACATCATCAATTATTCTTGTTGCCGAAGGTGATGATGCGGGTGGTGCTTTTAGTATCAAAAGCGAAATGGAAAAATTTGGAGGCGAATTTGATATGAAAGTTACTGTCTTAGGACATATTCAAAGAGGTGGCTCTCCAACAGCTTATGATAGATATATTGCCACCAAACTTGGAGTTGCAGCAGTTGAATCTTTACTTGATGATCAACGAAGCATAATGGTCGGAATGTTACATCGTACGGTAGTGAATGTGCCGTTTAATCAAACTATCAAACATCATAAAAACATTGATCAAGAATTACTTAATATGGTAGATATTTTAAACACATAAGCACTAATTATGTCGGGATACAGATTTGCTGAAATACTACTACCTGTTCCTCTGCATCAAACATTTACATACAGCATCCCAAAAGAATTTGACGGTAAAATTACTAAGGGACTTAGAGTTACTGTAAATTTTGGTAAACGAAAACTATATACTGGAATTGTGATTTCTGTACATAATAAAATTCCTGATTTTGAAGCAAAAGATATCGAAGATTATGATGATGAGCAAAAATTTGTTACAGAACATCAATTGCAATTGTGGAAATGGATAGCGGAGTACTACTGCTGTGCACAAGGCGATGTCCTTAATGCAGCAGTGCCTTCGGCATTAATCCCGTCAAGTAAATCAGGATTTTATTACGATGATACAAATAATTTTGACGGAGAACTTAACGAAGCAGAAAACAAAATTGTCGCATTTATGCAAAATGCAAAAGAATCAGAATTAGACAAAATTGCTGAAGCTACAACTATCAAAAACCCAATGCGTCAGTTGCAATCTCTGCAGCAAAAAGGTATAATTAATATTAATCAAAACATACACAAAAAATATAAACCAGTTTACAAAAACTACATTGTTTTTAAAAATGAATTTATCGAAAATCATGCAGAGGAATACGAAAAACTAAACAAAAAAGCATCCAGACAAAAAGACATTATCAATTTTTTAAACAATGAATTATTAAAATCAAAACAAACTAAAATTGAGATTGAAGAAAGCGAAATAATAAAAACGCTATCTGTTAGTAAAACAAGCATTATAGGTTTAGAAAAAAAAGGACTTATCTCAACCGAAAAACGTGAAGTTAGCCGAATTGAACAATTTGACACCCAAAAAGTGGCAAGTCCTAAGCTAAGCGAAGCTCAACAAATAGCTTTTTATTCTACAAAAGAAGGAATTCGCAAAAAAAAGCCAGTTTTATTACATGGAATAACATCAAGTGGTAAAACAGAAATATATATAAAACTCATCGAAGAAGTTGTTAATAAAGGCAAACAAGCATTATATATGTTACCCGAAATTGCTTTAACAACTCAAATGATATTGCGTTTACGAAAACATTTTGGGGACAAAATAGGAGTTTTTCACAGCAAATATTCGCTAAACAGTAGAAGTGAGATTTATCAAAAATTATTAAAGAGTGAATATAATGTTATTTTAGGAGTTCGCTCATCTATTTTTTTGCCATTTCAAGATTTAGGAATAATAATCGTTGATGAGGAGCATGAAAGTTCTTATAAACAACAAAACCCAGATCCGAGATATAATGCTCGCGATATTGCAATAGTTTTAAGCAATATTCATAAATGCCCAGTGGTTTTGGGGTCGGCAACACCTTCGGTCGAATCGTACAATAATGCAATAAATGGAAAATATAAATTAGTAGAACTTAACACAAGATATGGCGATGTCGCATTACCAGAAATTTCGATTGTTGACATCAAAGATGGATATCGGCGTAAAATTATGAAAGGTCATTTTCATCCCGATTTGTTAAACAGTATTAAAACCACTTTAGACAACAAAGAGCAGGTCATACTTTTTCAAAACCGCCGAGGATACGCTCCGTATTTAGAATGTAAAGATTGTGGTTGGGTGCCTCACTGTAACTCATGTAACGTAAGTTTAACTTATCACAAATTCGGAAATTCATTAACATGTCATTATTGTGGCGAAAAATTTGGAATGGTATATATTTGCCAGTCATGTGGAAGTACAAAGCTAACAACAAAAGGTCTTGGTACAGAGCAAATTGAGGATGAGATTACAAGTTTTTTTCCTGAAGCACGAGTTGCTCGCCTTGATTTTGATACTGCCAAAACAAATAAATCTTACGAAAGGATATTCAAAGATTTTGCGAATTACAATACTGATATACTTGTAGGCACGCAAATGATTACTAAAGGGCTTGATTTTGAAAGACTTAGTTTAGTTGGGATATTAAATGCAGACAATATGCTTAACTTTCCTGATTTTAGAGCATTTGAGAGAGCCTATCAGTTGTTTGCACAAGTTAGCGGACGTGCAGGACGACGAAAAAAACAAGGCAAAGTACTTATCCAAACTTACAATCCTTCGCATCAAATACTGGCACATGTTTTAAATAACGATTATCTGTCAATGTTTAAGGATCAGATAAATGAGAGAGCTGCGTTTAGGTATCCTCCCGACTGGAGTTTTATCATCATTAAACTTAAAAACAAGGACAAACAAAAAGTACATGATGCTGCCAATACATTAGCAAACAAGCTCAAGTTAAATCTCTACGAGAGAGTTAAAGGCCCTGAAGAACCATTAATTAATCGTATTAAAAACCTCTATATTCTCAATATCCATTTACGATTTGAAAAGAAAATCTCATCGGCAAAGATTAAAATGTTTATTATTGATCAAATTGCAAGTATCAAAGCTAATAAAGAGCTAAATTCAACAAGTTTTGAGATAGATGTTGACCCAATTTAGGTTTGAAAGTTACGCACAAGCTAAAAAAACCAAAAGAGCTGTTTCTCTTTCTCGATTGAAAAACATTGAGAAAAAGTTGGAGAAAACAAATTTAACTTCTAAATTTGACAAAAAATGACAAATTATGTTGGATACATTTGTTTCTATTGGCGACACATTAAAAGAAATAAGAGAAACTAAGGGCTTTCAACTTCAAGAAGTTGCCAAAGAAACAGCTATAAACTACACAATATTAAGCCGAATTGAAACAGGTAAAAGACTTCCGACCAAACCGCAAGTACAAAACTTGGCAAACTTTTATAATTACAGCGAAGAAGCATTAATTAAACACTTAATTAGCGACAAAATATTGAATGAAGTTCAAAGTGAAGATTTTGGACTTGAAGGTTTTCATCTTGCCGAACAAAAAATAAAATACGGATTATCGCTATTCAACGATTATAAACACCTCGAAAAGTTTGAATTACATAGTCGAAGATATATTGGGAATAAAGCAAAATTAACTGAGTGGATAATGAAAATTATTCAAAAAGAAACCACAGGGACTGGCACTTTTATTGACATCTTTTCAGGAACAGCAATTATTGCAAAAGAAGCAATGAAAACATATAAAAATGTTGTGTTAAACGACATTTTATATTCAAACAATATTGTTTATCAGGCATTTTTTGACAACAAAAAATGGAGTTCAAAAAAAATAATTGACATTGTAAACGAATACAATATTTTAAACCCAAAAGAAATAAAAGAAAATTATTTCTCTAAAAATTTTGGCGGTAAATTTTATGAAAAAGATATTTCAAAATTAATTGGTCATATCCGACAAGACATTGAAAATCGAAAAGATAAACTAAACTCAAAAGAATATGCAATACTTTTAACTTCGCTAATATACACTATTGACCGACTTGCCAATACTGTTGGACATTTTGACGCATACATTAAAAAGCCAATTGCAAAAAGATCTTTGAATTTTCGCTTAATTCAAACTCAAGATTTTGCAGGAGCAAAAATTTATCGAGATGACTCAAATAAATTAGTTAGAAAACTAAAAGGAGATGTCGCTTACATTGACCCACCCTATAATTCAAGACAATACAGCCGATTTTATCATATTTACGAAAATCTTGTACAATGGGAAAAACCAAAATTATACGGAGTTGCATTAAAACCAGAACCAGATAATATGAGCAAATATTGTACAGTACAAGCAAAAAACGCTTTTAAGGATTTGGTTGAAAATTTAGACGTAAAATATTTGGCAGTTTCATACAACAACACGTACAAATCGAAAAGTAAATCTTCGGCAAATAAAATTAAATTGGAAGAAATCATTGAAATTTTAAATAAGCTTGGAGAAACCAAAATTTACGAACAATCACATAAGTTTTTTAGCACAGGAAAAACTGATTTTAACGACCATAAAGAATTCTTATTTCTAACAAAAAAATATGATTAAGCACCATAAAATATATCGTTCACCTTTATTTTACGTAGGAGATAAATACAAACTTTATCCCGAAATCAGTAAATATTTTCCTAAAACAACAAATCGTTTTATTGAGCCATTTACGGGTGGTGGTTCTGTTTTTTTAAATGTAAAAGCAAATGAATATTTTTTAAATGACATTGATGAAAATGTTATCAACATTCATCAATTTTTAATTAAACAATCTGAAAATTCTAAGATTTTTTTCGATGAGGCTTTCAAGCTAATTGAAAAATACAATTTATCTCATTCATACATTAAAGATATTGTTCCACAAGAGTTAAAAAACAAGTGGAAAAAAACATATTATGCAAAATTCAATAAACAAGGTTTTAATCAATTGAAAACTGATTATAACTCAAGTAGTGAAAAAAATATTTTGCTTTTGTATTTACTTTTGATTTATGGTTTTAATCGAATGTTACGATTTAATTCAAAAGGAGAATACAATTTGCCTGTAGGGAATGTTGATTTTAATAAAAATACAGAAATAGCATTAAATAATTATTTCTATTTGACAAAACAAAAAAACATTCAATTTCACAATTTGGATTTTTTAGATTTTTTCAAACAAATTGATTTTCAGGAAAATGATTTTGTATATCTCGACCCACCTTATTTAATTACATTTAGCGAGTACAATAAACTTTGGAATGAAAAAACCGAAAAACGTTTACTTGATTTTCTTGAATATTTAGATACACAAAACGTAAAGTTCGCTATTTCGAATGTTTCACATTATAAAGGCAAAATTAACCATCAGTTTTTGAAATGGAGTCAACAACATAACTCGTTTGATATAAAAAGTAATTATATAAGCTATCACGATAATTCAAATAAAGAATTTAGAGAAGTCTTGATTACAAATTATGATCCAGAAATTTTAATCCCAACTCAAAAATCAATCAATTTTAAAGAATTTGAAATTTTGAAATAATAATGACAAACAAACGGATTAAAAGAAAATCAACCTACAAACAAATGGCTTTTGAAACAGCCGTTAGAAATCCAGAACGCTATAAAAGACTTTTGACTTCTATTTTATCTTACATAAATAAAACGTTGAATGATGACACTCTTTTACAAGTTGTTTCTTCAATGTATTTAAACGGAATTGTATCAAGTAATAAAATTGAAATTGACGAGAGTTCTACCCTTGAAAACATTGCTGATAAAGTAATTTTAGTAAACAGCTCTCGAAAAGCGGATGGTGGTTTTCCTCAAGGATATCAATCACGTTTTTGGACTTATGTTAGAACCTTGTCAGAAATGGGATTTGTTTTGGCTCAGTATCAGCAAACTCTAAAATTCTCAACAATAGCCTTAAAACTAATCAATAATGAAATTGATGAACAAGAAGCATTCTCAATTCAAGCAACGAAATACAACAGATGTTCGCCATACCGAAACGTTTCAAATGATTTTAATTATTTTAATTTTATTTTAAAAGTTTTAAAACAGAAAGAGCGAATTTCTTATGAACAGTTTATTGTCTCAACATTCAGCAATGACGGAAATGTTTTGGAATTTCTTAAAGTCATAAATGAAAACACCTTTGGAGATTCGTCAGAAGTTGAAGCATTTTTAAGAACCAAATATGGAACAAATCTAAAACCACAAACAATCTTACGTGATTATCCAGACGTTATTCTTCGTCTTTTGATTATTACAGGTTTTGTTTCAATACAGTATAGGGGTAAAGTTTTTATTCACCGAAATATCGCGAATGATGATTACATCAATGACTTACTTTCAATAAATATTGAATTGACTGATGAAGAAAAAGAAAACCCAAGTTTACATTTTGCAAAACTTGAAACTTATAACGAGCATCTACTTGAAATTGTTTACAAATATCGTAAAGAAATAATTGAACAAGACGGTTTTGAGTACGTCCAAAAAGTTGCTGAAATTATTAAACTTTATGAACTTGATGAAGAAAAAATAGTTGAAGGCATTAATTATATCGGGACTTCCAAAAACATTATTCCTGCATTCAAATACATTGCAGAACCTCTTAAATTAGAATTTTATTTAAGTTTAATTTTAGCGTTAAAATACGGAAATGAATTTGCTATAAGACCAAATTACAAAGCTGATTATATCGGTTTGCCAATTTCTCACGCACCAGGAAATACAGGTGATATTGAAGTGTATTCTAAAAAATTGTATTGGTTAATTGAAGTAACGCTAATTAGAAACAAAACACAGCAACTAAATAATGAAACAACATCAGTAATCAGGCACTTTATAGAAGATAATAAGTTAAACGATTATCTTTCAAAATACCTTTCATTTGTTGCACCTGTAATTCATCAAGACACGAAAGAATTTTTTGACTATGCAATAGTTCGACACAAAATTAAAGACCAGAGTTTCAATTTAAAACCTTATAGCATAAATGAATTTGTTGAAATTACTCAAGTCAGTAAAAACTTTGAGGATATGAAAAACTACACAAAAAATGTAATTGCAGATTTTAGAAATAATTTAAGTTAATATGCCAACACTTAGGGTTTGTCAAACCCTAAGAAAGGAATAAATATGAAAAGATTTAAAACGCTAACATATATTATAATTTCGATTACACTAGTATTTGCATCTTGCAAAAAAAGTGTAAACAGGAATGTAGAATGTGATGATATTGAAGAGCTTATTTTATCGACCGATTTTTCTAATTGCGAAGTTTATGAGTTTACAAAAAAAAGTGATAAAATTCATAGCACTGACACAACATCTAATAATAGTTCTGTTTGGGATGAATTGCAATCACATCATAGCATTGGAGATTTTCATATTAGTTATGAAGATGGGACACGAGACCAAAGGTACGCAGAAATTTGCAAAGACCCGATGAATGCAGAGAATGATGTACTTAAGTTTAAGATCATTGAACCTCACATACGAGAAGGGACGCATAAAAAAGGTCGAGTTCAGGCAAATTTTCATGATAATCAATGTATCAAGGAATATTACCAAACAGTACGACTTTATCTTCATCCCGACATTGAGTTTTTAAAGCAGTGGGAAGAACAAGTACATTGGTTATCCTTATTCGAGTTTTGGAACAATGCAAATTGGACGAGAGAGCGCAATCCATTTCGTGTAACAGTAAATCTGATAAAAAATGTGAATGGACCTGCCGAAAACATGTATTTTGCTGCAAAAGGTGATAGAGATATAATCTTAGGCGGCTGGGATCCTATTTGGTACGAAACTGCAGAAAACTTTTCTGTTCCTTTCGGCATTTGGATGGAAATTGAAATGTATTTACTTGAGGGGGACGAGAGCACAGGTCGTTTTTACATGGCAATTACTCCTGAAAATGGCGAAAAATCAGTTTTGTTTGATGTCTATAATACTACGCAACATCCACGTGAGAATTATCCCGATGGCTACACTCAAATAAACGCATTAAAATTTTACACGACTGATAAAATCATAAATCAGATGAAAGATAACAATAAAAAACTAGAAATATATTGGGATGACTGGATTGTGTATAGGTCAAAAGACTTAACAGACTAAAGAATAATTAGTGTCTATCCTTAAGCCTAGTATTTTTTAATGAAAATATTTGAAAGCTTATTTCGACAGTTCATTATACTATCGTTTAAAGTGTTGAAAAACGGGTAAGCAAAATATAAATTCGAGCACCACAACCATTGCAACCTCCCACAGAATATTTGTTTCTTCACAATTAGCATTTTGTTGATAATTACTTTAGTAATAATTTATAATCTTTGTATCTTTGTACATTATTTATATTTTTTACTTAAATAACATAAAATAGATTAAAATGGAAAATTTAAAAAACACAATAAGACCTGATTATATATTCGAAGTCAGTTGGGAGATATGCAATAAAGTTGGTGGAATTCACACAGTGTTATCGACAAAATCAAAAGCATTATCAGAAAACTGTAAAGAGCTTATTTTTATTGGACCAGACTTGTGGCGCGATTCGGACAAACATCCAGAGTTTACTGAGGATAACTCATTATTTACAGACTGGCATCGTAAAGCCGAATCTGAAGGGATTAGAATTCGTACTGGTCGCTGGAAAATACCTGGGAAACCAAAAGTATTACTTGTAGATTTTTCTGATTATATAAGTCAAAAAGATGATATATTATTTAAGTTTTGGGAAAACTATAAACTTGATTCCATAACTGGTCAATGGGACTATATTGAGCCTGCACTTTTTGGATATGCCACTGGAAAAGTAATAGAGAGTTTTGTAAATTTTAATCTTTCGGTTCATGATAAAACTATTGCTCAGTTTCACGAATGGATGACAGGAACAGGAGCTTTATACTTAAAGACAAATATGCCACAAATCGCAACCGCTTTTACAACACATGCAACTGCGGTTGGTAGAAGTATTGCAGGTAATCGCTTGCCATTATACAAAAATCTCGAAACATATAATGGCGACCTTGTTGCAAGAGATTTTAATATTGCATCTAAGCAAAGTCTCGAAAAATTATCAGCTCATAATGCGGATGTGTTTACAACTGTAAGCGAGATTACTGCCAATGAATGTATATATTTGCTCGACAAAAAGGTTGATATTGTTACACCAAATGGATTTGAAAATGATTTTGTACCTAATACTGATGTATATAATCAAAAACGATTACTTGCTCGTAAAAGATTGCTTGAGGCTGCTGAGTTATTACATGAATACAAATACACAAAAGAACCTGTAATTGTTGCAACATCGGGCAGATATGAGTTTTACAACAAAGGGTATGATCTTTTCATTGATGCACTTGGACAACTTAATAAAAATGAAAAATTACAAGAAGAAATTCTAGCTTTTATTCTTGTTCCAGGGAATAACTATGGTCCAGTAAAATCTCTTTGTAACAGGCTAAACGATATAGAAGACGAAACGCCTTTAGAGAACAATATATTAACACATAATCTGCATGATGCTAATTACGACCCAATCATAAAACGCATTCGCCAAAATGAATTATTTAATCGACCCGAAGATAAAGTAAAAATTATATTTGTTCCCTCATATCTAAACGGTGCTGACGGTATTTTTAATTTAGAATATTATGACATATTACCTGGTATCGACCTTACAGCTTTTGTGTCATATTACGAGCCTTGGGGATATACACCACTAGAGTCAGTAGCTTTTGGAATACCGACAATCACAACAAATCTTGCAGGATTTGGAAAATGGATGCAATCAGAACTCTCGTCAGATGATAAATCTGTTACTGTCATAGAACGCAACGAGGATAACAGCAAAGAAGTAATAAATAATATTGCTGCTGCAATTAAAGATTATGTTTGTTCTACCGATACTGACAAAGCGAATATAAAACAAGCAGCTTTTAAAGCAGCGGAAAAAGCTCTTTGGAAAAACTTAATTGATGAATATCTGACTGCTTATTCAATCGCACTCAACAAAGTTAGCGACCGCCAAGATAAGATTGTCAGTATGCCAAAGATAAGACCCTCGGTAAGCACCTTAAATGCAGAAGCAAAAACTCCTTTATGGAGAAAGTTTGAAATTCAGACAATTTTGCCCGAAAGATTCAGTTGTCTTATAACTCTCTCATTAAACCAATGGTGGATATGGAATTACAATGCTAGTCAGATGTTTAAATACATCGACCCTGTACTTTGGCGTGAGCACTCGTATAACCCAGTAACTTTTCTCGAAGATATTCCATTATCAAGGATGAGCGAACTTGAAACAGATAGTTTTTTTACTGACCTGTATGACCAAGTGTGTAACGATTTTTCAGAATATATGGCCTCTGCAGACCAAAAAACTACACCCAAAATTGCATACTTTAGCATGGAGTATGGACTTAACGATAATATCAAAATATTTAGTGGCGGATTAGGTATTCTTGCTGGCGATTATCTTAAAGAAGCAAGCGATACCAATACAGATATTGTTGGAATAGGCTTGATGTATAGATTTGGGTATTTCAAACAAAAAATCACTATAAACGGAGAGCAACATGCCGAATATATCCCACAAAATTTTGATAAAATGGCTATTTTACCTGTGCGCGATGATGAAGGAGCACAAATAAAAATTATGGTTCATTTTCCAGGACGTAATGTGTATGCAAAAATTTGGGAAGTAAAAGTAGGACGTATTCCGCTTTATCTCCTAGATACTGATGTTGAAGAAAATCAAGAACAAGATAAATATATAACATCGCAACTTTATGGCGGAGATTTGGAATTCCGGTTTAAACAAGAAATGATACTCGGTATTGGAGGAATAAGAGCTTTACATGCTATGGATATCCATCCAAATATTTATCACTGCAACGAAGGACATGCTGCATTTATTGGTCTCGAAAGGCTAAGAATACTACGAACAAAACGAAACTTAAAATTTAATGAGGCTCTCGAAATAATCAGGGCATCTACACTATTTACTACTCACACTCCAGTTCCAGCAGGGCACGATATATTTGAAGAAGACCTAATGCGAGTGTATATGTCACATTATCCAGAAAGGCTAAAAATATCTTGGGACGAAATGATGAAATTAGGTCAACTAAACCCTGGAGATAAATTCTCTATGAGTTTTTTGGCTGCTAATGTTTCGCAAGAAGTTAATGGCGTTTCAAAACTGCATGGAGAAGTCTCAAAAGAAATGTTTGTGGATCTTTGGAAAGGATATTTTGCGGAAGAAAACCATGTTGATTATGTTACGAATGGCGTTCATTATCAATCGTGGACAGCAAAAGAATGGAAACTCTTGTATGAAAAGACTTTTGGCGAAAACTTTTTAAGTGATCTTTCAAATCCTCAATACTGGGCAAAGATTAACAATGTTGATGATGAAACCATCTGGGAAATTCGACAAAAACAAAGAGCTAAACTTGTTACTTATGTAAAAGACAAAGTAAAAGATAGCTGGATAAGAAGATACGAAGACCCAAAAAACATTGTTGATATTCTCAAAAACATTGATGAAAATGTTTTAACAATTGGTTTTGCTCGTAGATTTGCCACTTACAAACGAGGCGATTTGCTATTCCGAAATCTTGATAGACTTTCTAGAATTCTCAACAACAAAGAAATGCCAGTTCAGATATTATTTGCAGGGAAAGCACATCCAAACGATAAAGCTGGACAACAATTAATACAACGAATTATCGAAATTTCAAAACGCCACGCATTCTTAGGCAAAATTATTTTTATCGAAGATTATGATATCCGATTAGCAAAAAAACTCGTTCAAGGAGTTGACATCTGGCTAAATACCCCAACTCGTCCACAAGAAGCATCAGGTACAAGTGGAATGAAAGCTGTTATGAACGGAGGATTGCACTTTAGTATTCTCGATGGTTGGTGGGTCGAAGGTTATCGTCCAGGAGCTGGCTGGGCACTACCTGCCGAAAGAGTTTATGAAAATCAAGAGTTCCAAAACGAACTCGATACGCAAACAATATATCATTTATTAGAAAACGAAATTATACCATTATTCTATAAGCGTGATAATAATGGCATACCACACGAATGGATACAATATATTAAAAAATCTATAAGCGAAATAGCTCCACGATTTACAACTAAAAGAATGATAGATGATTATAAAGACAAATTTTATAATAAACTTCACGAACGCTCGATTGAAATAAAGAAAAACGATTATGCTGCTGCCATTAAAATTGCCGAGTGGAAACAAAATATAAAACGAGCTTGGGATAATTTAGAAATTGTTAGTGCGAAATTCCCTGATTACGAGAAAACTCCTATGAGTATAAAAGAAAGTTTCATCGGAGAAATTGAAATAGACCTTAAACAATTATCACCTAATGATGTTGGCGTAGAAATCGTAATCACAAATGCTATTAAAAACGGCTCTACACATATTTATCAAAAGTACAAAGCCGAACTTATTAGCGTTGAAAATAAAATCGCAAAATATACTGTCAAAGGAGCAGCACAAAAACCAGGTTTTTATAATTATGCTATCAGAATTTATGCTAAAAACGAACTGCTACCTTACCAGCACGACTCAGGTTTTGTAATGTGGGGATAGTGTTTTTGATTTCAGTTCATTTATAGTTCAGTTCATTTAAGTTCGCGGTTCTCTGTTCATCTGATGTTCGAATGTTCGAATGCGATGTGCCGAGCGGAGCCGAGGTGTTCATCTGTTCTCGGTTCATAGTTCAGTTCGCGGTTCTCTGTTCATCTAATGTTCTGATGTTCGAATGCGATGTGCCGAGCGGAGCCGAGGTGTTCAATTATTCAAATTATACTTGAGAAATAACAGATTTCTCCCGTCGGTCGAAATGACAAGTAATAATATTATTGAGAGGCGAGGCTTGGTGGCGGCTTTGCCGCCACCAAGCCTCGCCCTAACCCTTTAATAACAGTCATTTCGAATCCTGACGAAGGAAGGATGAGAAATCTGTTGTTTTTAATGCACAATTCGAAAACAATGACACTCCCGCTCGTTCGCAATCCAAACCTAATTCAACAAACCAAGCAAGAAAAATATTTTAAAAAAATAATCCCGTAAAACCACATTTATTAGCCTAAAATCACGATATTTGAACATTATTTATTTTATATGACTATAAAAACTAGAGTTTTATTAACAGGAGCATCTGGAACAGTTGGATTTGAAATATTAAAGCAACTACATACGCTGAGAGACAAGTTTGACATTACTATTTTTGATTTAGAGAATTCAAAAACGAGGAAGAAATTTGCCAAATTTAAAAATGACATAAAAATCCAATACGGCGATATTTCTAAGTCTGAGAATATTGCAAAAGTATGTTACAATAAAGATTTTGTTATTCATATTGCGGCTTTAATACCACCAGTTGCTGATGACGAACCTGAATTAGCACACAGAATAAACACTATTGGAACTGCAAATCTTGTAAAAAATCTTGAAGAAAAATCTCCAAATGCCTTTTTTGTATATAGCTCTTCAATATCAGTTTATGGCGACAGATTGATAGATCCAGAAATTTACATAACCGACCCACTTTTACCTAGTGTGGGCGATGAATATGCTGTAACCAAAATTGCTGCTGAAGAAATAATCAAATCCAGCAAATTACAATGGAGTATTTTTAGGCTAACAGCAATAATGGGTGGACATAAAATTTCTAAGTTAATGTTTCACATGCCTTTAAATACGTGCATGGAAATTTGTTCTCCTGCCGATACAGCAAGGGCTTTTGTCAATGCGTTTGAACACAAAGAAAAGATTTCGGGTAAATTATTTAATCTTGGTGGTGGTAAAGATTGTCGCTGCACTTATTTAGAGTTTCTTACAAAGTCGTTTGAGATATTTGGTTTAGGCGAAGTTAATTTCCCCGACAAAACTTTTGCAGAGCATAATTTTCATTGCGGAAACTATGCAGATGGCGATGATCTTGAAAACATATTAAAGTTTAGAAAAGATAACTTGAAATCTTATTTTAAACACGAAAAAAGTAAAGTTACAGATATCCAACGTGCAATTACAAAATGCATAAAATCAATTATAAAGAATCGTTTGATTAAACAATCTGAGCCACTTGAAGCTATTTATAAAGGAGATGTTAAAATGTTAGACCGTTTTTTTATAAATAAACTAAAATGAAACATAAAGTCGAAAACGTATTTATTGCAGGCGGAACTGGGTTTCTTGGTTATTACTCAGCTTTACTATTTTTAGAAAAAGGTGCATCAGTAGCTACTATTGCCTTAGATGAAGGAATTAATGAAGACGATTGGTTTCCAAAAGAAATTGCAAAAACTTATGGAGATTTATTTGCAATGTCGGAGGAGCAAATTTTTTTATTGCTAAATGGGAAAAACTATGACACTTTTGTCTATGGACTTGGCCCTGATGAAAGAATAACACCGCAAGCTCCAGCTTACAATTTTTTCCATGAAAAACTTGTGATTCAATGTTTAAAAATATGCAGTGCAGCCAAAAAAGCTGGTATAAAACGCTGTATCATAATGAATTCATATTTTTCATATTTTGATAGAATCAATAATGGGAAATTGTCGGCAATACATCCATATATTAAAGCCAGAGTAGAGCAAGCAGAGGCAATAATCGCAATTGGCAAACAAGGTGTGTTTGATGTAATGATAATGGAATTACCATATATTTTTGGAGAAATGCATGGTCGAATGCCAATTTGGAAAGATGTTTTTGTAGAAAGATTTAGAAAGTTACCCGCAATTTATTTCCCCGATGGTGGCACAACCGCAATTCATGTTACAGGAGTGGCCGAATACATAGTTGCAGCAGCCTACAATGGTGTAAATGGAGAAAGGTATCCTGTTGCTCATGTCAATATAAAATACCGCGATATGATTAGCTTTATGATGACAAAGGCTGGATTTCCTAAGAAATTTAAAAAGTTGCCTAGTTTTATTGGCTATTTAACAGGATTGTCTATTATGAGAAAAGAAAAAAGACAAGGACTACAAAGCGGATTAAATCTTACAAAAATAATGACAGGTATTTTAGCCGAAGATTTTTTTATCAATCCTACCGAAGTTCGCCAGAAATTAAAATTTGATGAGTTGGGATTCTCAGGCGGCGAAGATGTTTGGCAAGGAATGTGCGAAGCTATGCACAAAGCATATCCTAACAATAAACCTGAATAATTTACGGTAAAAGAAAAACAGAGTTTCTTATGACTGAAACAAAAACCACTTATCATATACTAATATTACTTTTAGTAGTTGTTTC
>JAQVOR010000078.1 GCA_028702535.1 Bacteroidales bacterium | reverse complement strand
CATAACCATAAAGCAAAGTTGGATTATTGCCGTCTAAAGCAATTCCTTGTTTGTGAACAATAAACATGGGAATTTTTGTTCCATCTGTTGAACGATAAAACACTTGCTTTGTAACGTAATCTTCAGTCTTAACACCTAATTTTGTAGTGTAATATAAGTCTGATTTGTTATTCGCAATATCGTATTTGTAAATTGTTGCAGGCTCGGTAAATGATGTAACTGTATAAAAAGTAAAAGTATCATCTCGCTTACCCGCGAACCCACCTATTGTTCCAATCGCATTATTATCTAAATCATAGAGAAACTTACCTTTTTTATCAAAAATCTTAATCGCAGAATGTGCATCAATCATATAAGTTACGATAAACTTACCACCAATATAAGTAGCATTTTCAAGAACACTCTCATCTTCAGGAATAAAGTCTTTCCATGTAGCTTTTGAAGGATATTTCAAATTAATCTTAATCAATTTATATTTTGGAGCATTATAATTTGTATAAACATAAAGCACATCATCAATTTCTTCAATAACACTATAGTCATTATCAAATTCACTTATCAATTTAATAACTTTCGAGTTTTCTTTTGTAAGATCTTTATAAAACAAAGCATTTCCCGAAGTTGAAACTGTTGCAGAAATAATAAGATACTTTTTACTTTCGGTAACGCCAGCATAAAAACCTGTTTCAGGATTTTGCGTGTCTTCATAAATCATAATATCTTCTGACTGATCTGTACCAATTTCGTGGTAATAGATTTTAGCATCTGTGTTTACGCCTGAAAGCTCCTGACCTTTTGTAGGTTCTGGATATCGGCTATAGAAAAAACCATTTTTATACCATGAAATGCCTGAGAATTTAACCCATTTTAAATGTTCGCTAAGGTCTTTACCTGATTCGATATCTCTAACGAATATTTCTTGCCAGTCGCTACCCGCACGCGAAATTGCATACCCAAGATAAGTTCCAGCATCCGATACCGAAACAGCCGAAAGCGAAACAGTTCCATCATCGGCAAGAGTATTAGGGTCAAGTATTTCAATTTCCTCGCCTTCTAAAGAGTTTTTATAAAATAACACAGACTGATTTTGCAAACCATCATTTCGATAATAAAAGAACTTATCGCCCTTTTTAGTCGGAGCTGACTCTCTAGGAAAATCCCATATTTTAGTAAGACGTTGTTTCATTTTTTCACGATATGGTATAGTCTCAAGATAAGCAAAAGTAAGTTCATTTTGTGCTTTTACCCACTCGGCAGTTTCAGCAGAATTGTCATCTTCTAACCAACGAAACGGGTCTTTAACTATTGTTCCAAAATACTCATCTTCAACATCGCCTTTCAAAGTTTCGGGATACTTGAGTTCAAAGTCCATTTTATTACTGTTTTCAGGATTATTACACGAAAAGAAAAAAGCTATAAGCGTCAAAAACATTAAATATGATAATTTCATTTCTATAAAATTTTAAGTTTTCTCAAAAATAAGGATTAAAATTGTGAAAATCTTATGCTTTAACACTATATTAAGAATTATTAACGCAAAGAGAGTGTGATTTAGAATAAAAAGTGATTGGGGGGAGTTGGGAGTTGGGAGTTGGGAGTTGGGAGTTGGGAGTGGCGAGTTGGGAGTTGGGAGTTGGGAGTTGGGAGTTGGGAGTTGGGAGTTGCGAGTTGCGAGTTGGGAGTTGGGAGTTTCAAATAAACTTCATTCCAAATCTGACAAATTTAAAAATTCAAAGTAATTTCCAGAATTTTCTAAAATTTTAATAAAATTATCGAAACTTATTGCAAGTAAAGCATTTAACTCATTTGGTAAAAAGGTAAGATTCGATTTTGTCTTTAGTGTTTCATCAATAAAAACTTCAACATGATTTTCGGTATCATTAAACAGGTTAAAAACTGAGATAGCTCCTGGCATTCCTTTTATCCATTTGTCAATTCGTTTTTGGGAAGCGAACGATATTTTACCTTTTTTAAACTTTTGCTCAAGTATTCTTATATCCACATCACGGTAATAATCGGATATTATCAAAAAATGTCTGTTCCCTTTGTGGTTTCGCATAAATAAGTTCTTGCATCGTGTTGCATTTATTTGTTTCCAGAAACTTCCATCATCTTCGGTTGAGAAATCACGAGGAGATTCATAATACTTAAAGTCGATACCTAATTCTTTTAATTTTTGATATACTATTTTTTGTCCAATCATTATTTTGTAAAATATAAATCGAGAAGTTTATTTGCAGCAACAAAACTACTTAGTTCATTTTGCACAACTTTTCTCTCTAATTCAACAATATCTTTTTTCATTTTTTTATCCTGATAGAATCTGTCTTTTATTGCCTCCTGAATGGTTTGATGCATCCAAAATTTAGCTTGGCTATTTCTATTATGTTTGTAAAAGCCATTATTTTCAGTTAAATCTAAATAATTTAAAATAGTATCCCAAATGTCTTTGATGCCAGTATTCTCAAGTGCTGAGCAGGTAATTACGTTTGGAGTCCAGCCCGATTCTGTTGGTGGGAAAAGGTGCAAAGCATTTTGATATTGAGCTTTCGCAAGATTTGCTTTTTGCACATTATTACCATCGGCTTTATTAATTGCAATTGCATCTGCCATTTCCATTATTCCTCTTTTTATACCCTGCAATTCATCTCCAGCACCAGCAAGCATAAGCAATAAAAAGAAATCGACCATTGAATGTACAACCGTTTCGGATTGCCCCACTCCTACAGTTTCGATAAAAATAGTGCCATAACCAGCAGCCTCGCAAAGAATAATGCTTTCGCGAGTTTTACGAGCGACACCGCCAAGTGAACCTGCCGAAGGCGATGGTCTAATAAAAGCATTTGGATGAGCGGCTAAATCTTCCATTCGTGTTTTGTCTCCCAGAATAGAGCCACCGCTACGCTCACTACTTGGATCAATAGCCAAAACAGCTAATTTTTGTCCCGAATTTACTATATGCATACCAAGAGCCTCAATAAAAGTTGATTTCCCAACCCCTGGCACTCCTGTTATCCCAATACGAATTGATTTTTTTTCATACTGCAAACACTTTGCTATAATCTCCTGAGATAATTCAAAATGTTCGGGTAAAGTGCTTTCAATTAGCGTTATAGCTTGGCTCAAAATATTAACATTTCCTTTTAAAATGCCATTTACATAATCATTAACCGAGAAATTTTTTTTTTGCTTACGATGTTTTATGATATTCGGATTTATTTGAGGGGGTTGCTCAATTCCACTATTTACAACAAGAGCAGAATTTTCAGCCTTACTTTCTTCAACTTCACCTTTATAGTGTTTCTTGCTATTCGACATATCACTAACGAATTTTATTGTCAATTAGATAGTTTTTCACGTAATCATCTGCACCATCAGAAATATTACTGAATTGTTTATCATATCCTGCGGCTCGAATTTTAGTAATATCTGCACAAGTATAATATTGATATTTATCTCGAATATCTTCGGGCGTATCAACAAACTCAATATTGGGTTCTTTTCCTAATGCTGCAAAAACCGATTCGGCAAGCTGGTTAAATGTGGCTGCCACTCCTGTTCCAACATTATACATACCCGATTTACTGCGATTTAGCATAAAGTAAGCCATAATATCACATACATCTTTTACATAAATAAAATCGCGTTTTTGCTCCCCGTCCAAATAATCGGGATTATGAGATTTGAATAATTTTAATTTGCCAGTTTTTGATATTTGATTAAAAGCATGATATATTACTGACGCCATTCGAGCTTTATGATATTCATTCGGACCATAAACATTAAAGAATTTAAGCCCAACCCAAAAGAATGGTTTTTTCTCTTGTGTCAAGACCCATTTATCAAAATCATTTTTTGAAACACCATAAGGATTTAATGGTTTAAGATTTTCTGGATTCTCAGTATCACTAAACCCAAGTTCTCCCATACCATAAGTTGCAGCTGACGAGGCATATATTAATGGCAATCCGTATTCGCAACACTTACGCCAAACCATTTTACTATACTCGGTGTTTAACTTGTAAAGAATTTCGATATCAAATTCGGCTGTATCCGTTCTGGCTCCAAGATGAAATATTATTTGTACAAATTTATGATTTTCATCTAACCATTTTCCAAAAATATTTCTGTCAACAAGTTCTTTTACATTCTTATCAATATAATTTTGCTTTTTCTCTAATTTAGAAAAATCATCAACCAAAATAAGGTCAGTATAAGACCTTTCGAGCAATTCTGCAAGCATATTGCTACCAATAAAACCTGCTGCACCTGTTATAACTATCATAATAAGACTTATTTTTGCAAAGTTATTAAAAATTATATGAATTAATAATAAAGTAAAGAAATTAACTCCGCTACCTCACGATTTTAAAACTAACTCCGCTACCTCACGATTTTAAAACTAACTCCGCTACCGCACGAATGCATCGTGTGGTAGCGGAGGTGGTTTTAAAGATAGAATCCAACACTAAATACTATCTTATTAACATTATATGCCCCTTTTTCGACTGTATTAAGCCATTATACATTTCAGCCTCAACATAATAACTGTAGTTATCAATATTTTGTATTTGTCCTTTATAAAACCCATCCCAACCTGTGTGAATGTCGTCGGTATAAAATACCTCTTCGCCCCATCGATTAAAAATTCTAAATTGTAAGAGTTTCTTAATTCCAAAACCTTTTACATATACAATTCGATTTCCATCATTTCCCAAAGGAGTAAATGCCATTGGTACATCAAGAGAATATTCTTCTCTTACAATAATATCAATATAATAATTATGTCTAAAGCAATGCAAACTATCCTCAACTTTAAGATTGTATCTTGTACTTTCAAGTGGATAGAAATATGGCATTGGGCAATCGTAGCATGAAATAAATGTTTGAGGTGTCCAAGTATAAGTTAAATTCTCTTGATCGGCAATTAGATTAGAAAACACTGTATCTCCTATCAATATTGAATCAATTTCGGGAGTAATAATAATATTAGGTTCTTGCATTACAGATATATAAACAGAATCGAAGCTTTCGCATAATTTGTCATTAATAACCTGAACAGTGTACATTGTATTATCAATTGGGCTAAGACTTGGCGTCGGACTATTAATATCAGATATTGCAACATCTGGCGACCAAATATAACTTGTTCCACCTGTAGCATAAACTCCTAATTCATCACCATAACAAATAATTGTATCATTATGAATTGTAACTTGCGGCAAAGCAAACACATTTATTGATGTAGAAACACTATCGGTGCAAGCATGGTCGTCTTCAATTGCAAGAGAAATTTCAACGCTTATGTCATCGGCACCGCTATTTTGAAAAACAATTTCCTCTATAGGGTTTCCTGAGCCATATACTTCACCATCAACATACCAAGTGTGGTAAACAGCATTTCCCGAATCGCTTGTAAGCAAAGCATCAAAAGGCGAACATGCACCATCAGTAATTATCGTTGCCTGTGGATCTGTAATAATAATACCGGCTGTTACATCAAAAACATAAATATCATAAATAAATGAAACAATACAAGTACCCGAAGTCAATGTCAATGTAACAGGATAATAACCATCTGGTGGGACAAGATCGTAAGAATGTGTAAAAGATGCTAAATAATAGGCATTACCTCCACCAACAACCCATTCAAAATCATCAACACTCTGCATATTAGTTAGTTCAAACTCAACTTCCTGCCCAACACATGCTACAGTATCACTTATAAAAACATCAGCCGAAGGGCCGTCAATTACTAGTGTTTGGGAATAAGTGTCAGTACAACCAGCAGAAGTCTCTATATTTAGTATAATATCAAAAGTGCCTGGCAAAGTATATAAATACTCTGGTTCCTCAACATTTAAAGTATCATTTGTACCCATAATCCATTGATATGTAAGAGGCGTTTCGGAAGGTACGACTGAACTATTTTGAATAATTTCAGGTTCAGCAGGGTAGCAAGGCAATGAATAATTTACAAGGCTAAAATTTGCAGTCGGCTCTTGAATGACAATATATTTTGTATAAGTTGCCTCATCTGTACAGCCTAATAAGTTGTCAACGTGCAAATACACATCAAACTTTCCTCCTGCAGAATAGGTATGAGATGGTGCAGGCTCATTTCCAACCACATTTGCTCCTTCTCCAAAATTCCAAGTGTAAGTATAAGTCGGATCTGTTTCTGTTGCATTAAACAATACTTCTTCTCCTATACAAGCTATCTGGTTGGGTGCAGAGAACTCGGCATTTACAGATGCAACGGTAATCCAATCAATATATGTAGTATCATGAGTACAACCCGAAGCTGTCGTAACATAAACGGTAACCGAATACGTACCATCCTCATCAAATAAATATTGTACTTGAGTTCCTATAAGTTGATCGCCATTATTAAAATTCCATCTAACCTGAGATATCGGTTCAGCAGCTAATGATTCATCTGTAAACGTAGCGAGCAAACTATTACATCCATAAGTCTCATCAACAGTAATATGAATCTCAGGACCTAAAATATGAATCTCATCAGTTATTGAATGTTCACACTCGTTACCATCTCGAACAGTAAGTGTTATTGTATAATATCCAACTTGTGTCCATTCGTGCTGCACAGCAGACTCAGTTATCCAACCCGAATTTGAACCATCACCATAATCCCAATAATACTCAGTAATATTTTGAGATAAACTTCCATTTAAAACAATCATTTCATGAGCACATATCTCATCATCATATAACGCAAAAATTGCCTGCGGTGAAGATACATTTACTTGCACCGAGTCTATAAACTCACAGCCAGTTATCGAATTATATGCAGTTACTTTACACCAATAACTCCGTTGAGCTGGAAATGTTATAGGATATGTTTCATCAGTTGACCCAATATCAGATTCAACAGGAACTTTTGTTGATCCTTCAATATAATAAAATTCCCAGTCCCAATTTTCAGCTTCTATATGATCGAGTGTAAATACAAAATCTAATGGACTTGCACAATCTGTTGTATTACCAATAGATTTAATAATTGGTCCTTGAATATATAAGCTATCCCAAAAAAGAGTATCCCTACAACCATTATATAATGTTATAATATGCAAATAAACCCAGCCTGTATCCTGATCAAAAGCATGTTCGGTATATTCTTGGTTTGCATCTTCGTTACTTGCTGAATCAATCCACCACGTAAATTCATAATCATCCCAATCCCATTCGTAAAGCCAAAGAGCCAAAGTATCTTGTGCACAAATGATATGGTCTAAAGGTAAGGGCGAATGTTCGTCATCATTATCAAAAACATCAATTTCAGGCTCATAAATTGTCCCAACTGTAATATCAAGCGTTGACATTCCCACACATCCATTATCATCAGTAATTGTAAGAGTTACAGTATAATCACCAGCATTAAAAGTAGATGTTTCAATAGGTCCTCCGTCAGAATTTACTTGTCCATTATCAAAATCCCAATTGTAATTTACTATAGTAGTTTCTGGTGTTGTACCAGTATAAGTAAACTCAACATCAACAGGTTCGCAACCTTCAGTTGTATCTGCAACAAAACTTGCATCAGGAACATTTATTATAACCACAGGTGTAATATATGTATAAGAACAATCATTATCTGTTGTAACTGTTAATGCTGGAGAAAAAACACCTGCTGATGTAAACTCATGAGTTGGATTTGGAAGATTTGATGTTCCTCCATCTTGAAAAACCCAAAAATAACCTGTAACATTTGACGAAACATTACTTGTAAACTCAACACTAAAAGGTACCACACAAGAATATAAGTCCGTTGGATTAGTAGTAAAAGAAGCGGTAACTGCTTCGACTGTAAGTGTAAAGCTTACACTTGTTTCACAAGGACCTCCAGGGTCAACAGTAAAAGTAACATTCTTTTCACCCGAAGTGTTATAAACATGAGTTGGAGTATTCAAATAACTCACAGGACTTCCATCTCCAAAATTCCACGAACACGAATAACCAGTTTCATTTTGAAAATGAACATTTTGATTTTTACAAACAATATCTCCTTCCAAAACTAAATAATCTGCAGTTGCAGTAGTTATTTGCACATAATCATCATAGACAACTGTTGTTTCGCAGCCATAATCATCTATTGCTATCAAGGAGACATCATAAAAACCGTCAGAAGTATAGTTGTGATTTACAGGAGAGCCAGAACCATGAGGAGACCCATCTCCAAAATTCCAGTCTAGGGTATAACCAAGTCCAAAGGATGTAATAACATTAGCATTAAAATTAACCTCATGCGGAGAAAGGCAATACGTAGGATTATTAGACGTGAAACTAATAACTGGCAGTGCAGCAACAGATACCATAGCATTTTTAGTATATTGTGCCGTACAATTATTAAAATCTGTAACAATCAAACTAATATTAAAATTACCACTTGTATTATATGTATGCGAAGGATTTGTAATAGCCGAACTTGTTCCATCTCCAAAATACCATTGCCATGCCATAATTGCCCCATCACCAGGTGTTGATTGATCTGTAAAATTTGCAGTGTAAGGAACACAACCAGTTAAGTGTGTATCATCAAAATCAGCAGTAGGACGATTATATATCGTAAGCACCATAGTTTCAGTATATGATGTCCCATCGCAAGTAATTGTCAACGAAACCGTATAATTCCCTCCATTAGAGTATGTAAATGTTGGATTTTCTAAACTTGAAACATCTCCCGTACCACTTACCCAATAATAAGTTTCTGTTCCTGAACATCCTGTTGTAGTATTTGTAAAATTAATATTTACTGGAGCACAGGCTTTTGTTACAGAGGCATCAAAACTCACAACAACTTGTGTTAATGCACTAAACGTAAATAACAACAAGTATCCAAAAAGTAAAATTATCCCTTTTTTCATGTTACAATGCTTTTTTTAAAAAAAAATTTGTTTCTTTCCAAACAAAAATACTATATTTGAACGAATTATAAAACATTAAGCATTGAAAAAGTTAATTATTTTTTTATCGGCACTTATAATTTATTGTTTAACAACAATTAAAACCGTGTATGCACAAGACATTCACTTTAGTCAGTTTTATGCTTCACCTATGTCGTTAAATCCTGCGGAGACTGGTTTTTTTGACGGGAATTGGCGTTTTACCAATAATTATCGTACTCAATGGAGTGCTATCGGTGTTCCATACAACACTATCTCGGCTGGTTTTGAAAAACCTTTCAAACTAAACAAAAACTCAAATTTCGGATTGGGTGTGTTTTTCATTAATGATAAGTCAGGAAGCAGCCAACTTACCGTAAATAAGCTATTCCTTTCGGGAAATTATATGCTCACAATCGATAATATCCATAATTTTGGAATTGGTGTACAGTTGGGATATGTTGTTAAATCTTTTTCGATAGATGGTTTAACGCTTCCCAGCCAATACAATACAAACACTGGATATTTTGATCCCAATTTACCTAATAATATTAATACCTGGGAAGAAAACATTAATTATCCTGATCTTAACCTCGGCTTTGCATATAAAGGCAAATCTGGTAAATTAAATCCATTTGGTGGACTAGCATTATTTCACATTATAAATCCTAAAGAATCTTTTTTAAGAGCCGAAGACAAATTACCTATGAGATTAGTGATGCACGGAGGCATTGAATACGCATTAAAAAAGAATATTATCATCAAACCAAATTTACTGACAATGTATCACAAAAGAGCTGGAGACTGGATAATTAGCACTTTGGGATACTACTTATTGCCTCAAGGCAAAATGATTGACAAAGTATTTGTCGGAATACAAGGACGAACAGCAATTAACACTTTTGATGCTATTATATTTACAGGAGGACTAAGCTTATATGGTTTTGATGTGGGTTTAAGCTACGACATCAACATATCAAAATTAAGTGCAGCTACTAACAATAAAGGGGCTTTTGAAATTTCGATTATTTACAAAGACTTAACAAAACAACTCACTAAAATAGCACTTCCTTGTGATAGATATTAAAATTAAAAAAAATGCAAGCAAATAGTTTCAAAAGTGGAGAATATTATAAATTTTTAGGGCGAAAAATAAACAGTTTTGATTATGAATAAAATTTATCTCTTAACACTAATAATAATAATTTTTAATACAGTAAGTTTTGGACAAACAAGCAAAGACTCCGAAACCCAAACCTATCGACCTATGCAGGTTTTAAAACAAGCCAAAATTGCCCACAAATCTGGAGACATTTTTTCAGCAATTGATTATTATCTTATTTATGATGAGCTTAAACCAAATAAGCCTAAAGTTCTAAGTGCACTAGGAAATCTATATTTACGTGAAAAAAACTACACTCAAGCCAAGCTTTATCTCTTAAAATCTTATGAAACTGCACCAAAACAAAACTTTCTTGATTTATTTAATTACGCCCGTTGCCTTCATATTCTTGCCGATTATGAAGAAGCCGATAAATACTTTGCTCTTTTTATTTCTGAAACTAAACGCGAAAGCGATTTAAAAGAATACAACAGGCTCGCAAAAGTTTATATCGAAGGAATTGCTGCAATTCCAATAATAAAAGATAGTGCATTAAATGTAATTATAACTTTGCTCGATACAGCTGTGAACAAACCTCATATCGAATTTTCACCTATCCCTTTCGACAATAATAAACTAATATTTGCTTCTCTACCCGAAAAAAAAATAAAATTTTACGACCCCGATAAAGACACTCTTCCAACTCGCAAATTTTATATTGCTCAACGGCAAGCAAACAACAAATGGAAAAACCTTGGCGAATGGGATAAAACTATTAATGGACACAATACTAATACAGGAAACGGGGCTTTTTCAGATGATAAACAAAGATTCTACTTCTCAAGATGCGAAAAAGATTTTAAACATAATATGATATGTAAATTATTTGTTTCAGAACTAAAAAACAATGAGTGGCAAGAACCAGTAGAATTACCCGAAGTAATAAATACTCCGATGACAAGCAATACCATGCCTACAGTCGGCATTTCAAGAAAAAACACGGATGTTTTGTATTTTGTATCAGACCGAGAAGAAGGCAGAGGTGGGAAAGATATATGGTTTACATATTACGACCCCAGAAAAGAAACATGGAAAGAGCCTAAAAATTGTGGCAAAAGAATCAACACTCTTTTAGATGAAATCACTCCATATTATAATATAGACACTAAAACTCTGTACTTTAGCTCCGAAGGGCATCCAGGATTGGGAGGTTTCGATATTTATAAAACATTTGGTGAAGGAAAAAGTTTTGATGGACCTAAAAATGTTGGATACCCTATCAATTCAAGTTTTGACGATATTTATTACATCTTAGAAGACTCACGAGAAAGAGGTTTCTTTACTTCAAACCGTAGCGGGGGATATTCTTTACGACACGAAAATTGCTGCGATGACATATACGAGTTTATTCACAGAGATTACATCAACATTGCTGTAACAGGAAAAGTTTTTGGCATTACCGATTCGCTTTTCTTCCTTAGTATTAAAGATGAGTACAAGGCAAACCTAAGTCTCGATCTTGATATCCTTGATAAAAGTGATGATATTGAATTACTCTATGATTACCCAGTAAACTTGTATATTCTTAACGGTAATGGAAAGGAGTATTTTATAAAAACTTGTCTTACAAGTCCTGGAAATTATTTTTTTAATTTAGAGCAAGGTAAAGATTATATTATTTCAGTAAAAGACGTTAATAAAAAAGAAATAAGACTTCCACTAACAACAAAAGGTATGATAATATCCGATACTATTGTAATGGATGCGATTATGGTTAGTACTTTTCCAGCTCAATCTTTAGTCGTAAAAAATATCTATTATGAATTCGCAAAATCAGAACTCACAAGTTTAGCAAAAACAACAGTTGATAATACTATTTACAAAATACTTCAGGCTTATCCCAATATAATAATCGAAATCAGCTCACATACTGACAGTATTGATACTGAGGCCTTTAATATAAAATTATCCCAAGATAGAGCTCAATCTGTTGTAGACTACCTAATTAATAAAGGAATCGATAAAGAGAGGCTCGTGGCAAAAGGATATGGTAAAACACAGCCAATTGCACCTAACAGCAATCCTGATGGTACAGACAATCCCGAAGGCCGACAAAAGAACAGACGCACCGAGTTTAAAATCTTAGGGCAAATAGATGATGACGATGAAATTATATACGAGGATGACTAATGATAAAAATCCCACTGCTTAAAGATCATCATAATCACTTTTTTACCTATTCTGCTCTGAATAAGGCAATAGATTTGTTCACTATCAACTCAAAAGATAAAGCTCTACAAATTATCGGCGAACATCAACATTCTAATATTACAATTGTAAAAGGATGGTTTGATGCTTACTATAAGTTTTCTGACGCTGATATTAACAGGTTCCCTCCGCTGATCATCATAAATAATTCATTACATAAATATCTCTTTAACGAAGCGGCTGCCGAAATAATAAAAACTGATTTCCCAGATTGGATTGAAAATAACAATAATCAAAATTGGGTTGAGAAAAACTTAATGCAAATTTTAGCATATATCTCGACATTAAACAAATTTAATAAAAATAGTTATAAAACTGACTTAAATTTATTTCTATCAAAAGGTGTTTATTTTGCATCGGATATGTTTGTTACAGATATTGCGATTATTGATTTTTTATCAAATAACAACAAAAATGAACGTACAGAAATATGGACATCTCCCGATTTATTCCCAGAATTAAATAATAAACAAAAATCTGTTTGCAAAGGAGTTAAAATGTTTACAGACGGAGCATTGGGAGCAAATACCGCAGCAATAAAAAACTATAAATTTAACTCAAATCCAATTTTAACTTACACAAACCAAGAACTTTTTCAAAAAATTGAGCAATTTTTAGAATTTAATACTGGCATTGCAATTCATTGTATTGGTGATATCGCAATTGAACAGACAATAACTTGTCTTGAAGAAAATAAAAATCAAATAGGTAAATATCCTATAAGATTAGAGCACGCCCAGTTTATTACAAAAAAACAAGCATTTAGAGCCAAAGATTTAGACCTAATTCTAAGCATGCAACCAAACTTTAACATGGACTCCATCATTTATAGCGATCGTCTTGATAAGGAATATTGCAAAGCCAACAATCCTTTTAGAATGCTTATTGATAAAGCTGATTTTATTCCTGGCAAAGATCTAATACTTGGCTCCGATGGCATGCCTACAGGAATCGAAGGCTGTATTCAACAAAGTATCTTCCCTCCTATTTCAGAACAAAAACTTAGTTTGGACGAATTTGTAGCAGCTTATTGTATTGATAACACAAATCATGGACATATCGAAATAGAAATCGACCAACTAAAAAAGAAAGTCATTAGCCGAATTATATGTAAAAACAATTTGTAATACTAAAACCGAAATCTTATATTTGCCGATAAAGTTATAATATTATATGAAAACAAGTCTTCGAATATTTGCCTTATTTACCATTATTTGTTTAACTTCTTTTATCTCATCTTTTGCAAAAGGAACTGAATTGCAAGTTACACTAGTGGGCATTAAACAAAGCAATATATATGTTTATTCAATTGCCGAAAGCAAAAATAATCTAATAAAAGAATTTAAAGATGTAAAACAAAATCAGACTGTAAGTGTTGATATTCCACAAAATTACCTCCCAGGAGAATTTATAGTTTACTTCGAGTTCAACTCATCCCCACAAACACAAAAACCGCAAACTGCAGAAAAAATGATTGTTTTAAATGATAAAGACATTAAATTTTATGCCAATCCATTATTTATAAATAATTTAGACAGCACATACTTTAGCGAGAATGATATTGAAAATAAAACCTTAACAAGTTTCATAAAAAATACCGTTAAAAACATGAATATGTTAGACATTTTGCAAACATTTTTATTAAGCTATGACAATTCTACATCAGATGTTTATAAAGCTGGCATAGAAGAATATTCGCAAAGATGCACAAAACATAATAATTGGATTGACGAACAAATAAACGAACACAAAAATCTTTTTTGCTCAAATATGTTTTACTTCTATTATGTCCCAAACATTAACTGGAATGGAAATACAATGCAACAACGACAAAGTATTATTGATAATTATTTTGAGGGCATGGATTTCTCAAACACACAAATATTAAGAGTATCGTATCTTAAAAATTGGATGGATACCTATGTAAATAAATACATAGAACTCGCTTCTTCTTATGAAATGGTAAGCTCACTTTTTATTACTGCTGGACAAACAGCTATCGAAAAATCAAAAAAAGGCG
This sequence comes from Bacteroidales bacterium, assembly GCA_028702535.1. Lineage (GTDB taxonomy): Bacteria > Bacteroidota > Bacteroidia > Bacteroidales > ML635J-15 > Bact-19. Next base: position 1,815 of record JAQVOR010000078.1, on the reverse strand, counting down.
ATCCATATTTTTACGGTTGGATGGTCGATTATTTTTTCAATGGATATGAGTCGATGAATATTCAAGAAGGAATTACGATGCTTGAAAAATACACAAAAGACCCTAATTGCATGACATATAAACGAAAAGAAATCGAAAAACGTGTTACTGGGATTCAATCACTTCAAAACGGAGTTCTCGCTCCCGACTTTACATTTACTGAGGCCTCTGGACAAAAAACAAACTTCCATAATTATAAAACCGAGGCCCCTTATAAACTTGTTTTATTTTGGTCGGCTGATTGCGAGTACTGTCATGAAATAATAACCGAATTATATGAGTGGAATCTAAAAAACTCATCAAAACTCAAGGTTTTTGCAGTTAGTCTTGATGAATCTGAAACCGAAATTCCAAAGTGGAAAATAGAAAAAGAAAGACTAAATGCGTGGACACATATTCTCACACAAGGTGGCGTAAATAGCACTGAGGCAAATGCTTACTACATTCTCTCTACTCCTACAATGTTCATAGTTGATTCTAAAACAAATAAAATTGTGTCATCGCCTATGAGTTTTGGGGAAATAATGGAGGCTATAAAGTAAATTTCTACTCATCATCAAATAATCTTAAAAACTCCTTAGGAATTTCGCTTTTAAATTGCATTGGCTCTTTAGTAACAGGATGTGTAAATCCAAGAATCCAAGAATGCAAGCCAATTCTATTGAACGGACTTTCAGGAGATCCATATTTTTTATCTCCAACAATAGGCATACCCAAATCACTCATGTGTACGCGGATTTGATTTTTACGTCCTGTATCCAAAACAATTTCAACTAATGAAAATGGCTCGTTTCTTTGTAAAGTTTTGTAATGAGTAGTCGCAAGTTTCCCTTTTTCTTTATCCTGAGTAGAATAAACTTTAAGGGACTTACTTTCAACCAAATAAGACGTAATCTCGCCATCCTCTCTAACTGTAGTACCAGAAGTTACAGCAATGTATTTACGTTCAAAAACCATTTCCTTCCAATTGTGCTGTAATAATTGTTGAACCTCAACACTACGTGCAAAAAGCATTAAGCCAGAAGTTTCTCTATCAAGTCGATGAACGATAAAAATTCTATTTTTTGGATTCTGAACTTTTATATGATCACTTAAAATACTATATGCTGTTAAATTCACCTTATCAGTAGCAACAGAAAGCAGCCCCGTTGGCTTGTAAACAACAATAACATCTTGATCCTCATATTCAATTCGTAATCCTTTTAAGTTGCGACCTTCAAAAACCTTTCCCCAAAACACAACAACCTTATCTCCACCAGTTAATGTTCGATTATATGCTGTCTCAATTTGATGATTAACTTCAATATTCTTGTTTTTTAGCCATGTTTTGATTTTATTTCGACTTCGAGCAGGAAATTTTAACATTAAAAATTCAATCAACTCACATTCCTCGGTAACTTTAAAAGAAGTCTCTTTTATAGGTGCCTTTTTTTTTCGGAAATTCTGATGCCCTTTTTTGGGAGTATTTTTATTAGATTTATTATCCATGATGATACTGTAAATAAAATTTGTGCAATTTATAAATAATATCAAAAACAATTAGCATTCATGCTATTTTTAGCAAAATAAATTGAATGATTGGGAATTGTTTCTATATTTATAAATATCCAAAAGACAACAATACAATACTCTACTCTGGCTCAAATTATCCTACCAATCAGTATCATAAAATTCATTTTGAGACATATTTTCATCTCCTATTGGAGTTTCTTCAAAAAAATCAATTAAATAAGTTTCAACAAGCTCCACAACTTCAATCACACTCACATCATCAAT
>JAQVOR010000077.1 GCA_028702535.1 Bacteroidales bacterium | reverse complement strand
CCATTAACCATAATGGGGTTTATGTTGCTCCGCTTATCGCAATCGAAAATTTATTCTTAAACCATTTTTTTTGTAAGTCGTTGGGTCATGTAACGAAATAACTATCGGGATTTGAATCTTTGCAAACCTTAAAAAGCATATTGCCGTTGCTGGAGTTATGATCACTAACAAATAATATTAACTCATTGTTTTTGCAAAAGTCTCTTAATCGTGGTATTCGATTTTTTACACTGGGGCAAATTGTTTGAAAAACAGTAATATTGTCGATGTTTTCATAAGCAGAAATGGACTTTTCCTTTAGATATGTCTCTATTTTGCAATACTCCTGATAATCAGAGGTTGTTTGAGAGAATAAAAATACTGGTTTGTTGATATCAATATTGTCAGCCTCTTCGATATTGCTTATAACTAAGGCTTTGCCATTTGTTTGTCCAACAAGCCCATTTACTTCGGCATGCCCTTTTTTTCCAAAAATAACTATTTGATTATCAGGGTTTTCGAGAAATTTTTCTTTAATCTTTTTTTGAAGATTTAATACAACTGGACAGGTTGCATCAATAATTTCGACATTATTACTCTTTGCTAATTTGTAAGTCGCAGGTGGCTCACCATGTGCTCTAATTAGCATCTTTTTATTTGATAAATCTTTAATGTTTGAATGTTTTATCGTTATCATTCCTAGCTTTTGGAGGCGGTCTTCTTCTTTGGCATTATGCACTATCTGCCCAAGACAAAAGATATTTTGAGCATCTTTGCTAAGGTCTTCAGCGGTTTGGATTGCTTTGGTAACGCCAAAACAAAATCCAGCATATTTATCAATTTCAATTTTCATTTATCGCTTTTTTTGCCAATTTTAAAGCTATCTCCAGTTGCTCGGTTTTAGTAAGATTAGAGTTGTCGATAAGTATCGCATCTTTTGCTTGTCGTAATGGACTTGTTTTGCGAGATTTATCATAATTGTCGCGCTGCATCAAGTTTTGCTTTACAGTTTCAAAATTAATATCTTTATTTTGCAATATCAGCTCATCAAAACGGCGTTGAGTACGTATGTCAATATCAGCTGTAATAAAAAGTTTTAATTCCGCCTCAGGAAAAACAACTGTGCCAATATCTCGTCCATCCATAACAACACCGCTGTTCTCACTTAATTTTCGCTGTAACGACACCATCCGTTCTCTTACTTCGGCAACTGCACTAACCTCACTTACATAAGATGATACAGCAATTTGACGAATTTCATTTTCTACATTTTTATTATTGAGAAAAGTGATAGGGTTAAAATTTTTATCAGGTTCAAAATGTATTGTTATTTTATTGAGATTTGTTATTAATTCGTTTTTATTAAAAAAATCCTGTCCAATATAATTGTTTTGTAAAGCAAATAATGTTACCGCACGATACATTGCTCCACTATCAATATAAATGTAACCCAAATTTTGGGCAAGTTCACGTGCTAAGGTACTTTTCCCACAAGAAGAATATCCATCAACGGCAATTTTAATTATTTTTGCAGACCTAACCATTAAGAAGTTTTTAGATAATAATTATCAATAATTACAAAATTACAAAAAGATAATCCTAAACCAAATCAAATTTTTGTGTTTTTATAAAATGCGTCAAGATTGATGCCGAGAGTAAAATGATTTGAGCTGCCTGCAAGGTGGTAAGAGGCTATTCCGTAGCTAATGTTAAATTTAGACAGATGCAATCCAAATCCCATCGACATTCCTACAAGTTTTGGCATTGTGTGCATAGCCAACTCGGCACGACGGCGATAATTATAACCTAATGCAATATAAAAATTGGGGTGTGGAACTATTTCTACTCCAACAACAAAATGTCTGATAAACTCATCACCAATATTCCCCATTTTATTAAAAAAGTTTTCTTCGGTGTTTTCATCAAGTTGGTATGTGTTCTCAAAAACACTTGTATATTTTAAATTCCAATTTAATAAATCTATCGCTGTTAAAGAAAATCTAAAAGGTGCATGACGCAGTTTTTTTGTAACACCAATTTGCACATCTAATGGCAAGGGTTCTCTATTATTTGGAGTGTATGGTTTTAGTTGAATACCTAAATTTTTAACTACTAATCCAGCAGAAAATAATTTTGCAGTATCAACATAAGCTAATCCTGCATCTAAGGCTAAACCTGTTGAGAAATAAGTGAAAAATGAGGAGTAAATAGTTTTTAAATTAACTCCATAGTGGATTTTTGGTGTAATATTATTAGCATACGCAATGTTAAACGAATATTCAGAAGGAACAAAATTACCTAAAATTTCGCCAGTTTCGTCTGCATGTAGAAATTCTCCATAATTTATATACTGCATTCCTGCAGCAAACGTTCCAATATTTTCTAAGTCGTAGGCATAAGAAACATAACCGAAATTAATATCCGACAAATAATTTATATAATTAATTGACATTCGGTTATGCATCTCGCTGCGTAATAATCCAGGATTGCTAAGAACAAAATTTACATCATTATCATAATGCGAAACATTATAACCCCCTAATGCTGCAACTCGAGAACTGTTTGGCAGAGTTAAAAACTCATAAGTATTGTCTCCGCCAGTTTGAGCTGACAAACTTATAATTGTCAGTAATAATATGCTTATCGAAAATATTCGCTTCATCAAAAATATTTTTGCAAAAATAAAATAATACTTCATAAACGATAAAATATTGATGATATTGTTTTGTTTAGCCATTCATATTAAAAAGCTGTGTTCGACATAGTTTATTCGTACATTCCAGTTTTTAGTCTGATTATTTCTTGTTCTGTCAAAAATCTCCATTTTCCTCTAGGAAGATTTAATTTTGTTAGTCCGGCAAAATAAACTCTGTCTAATCGTTTTACGTTTAATTCGAAATGCTCCATAATACGCCTAACAATTCTGTTACGTCCTGAGTGTAATTCAATACCTATTTCGGTAGGGTTATTATTAACGTAACTAATAGCATCGGCGGTAATAAGGCCGTCTTCGAGTTCTATTCCATCTTTAATCATTTGTAATTGCTCTGGACTTATCGGTTTGTCAATTTCGACATGGTATATTTTCTTTTTGTTATGAGATGGATGAGTTAATTTTTTAGTTAATTCTCCGTCATTTGTTAACAGTAAAAGCCCAGTAGTATTTCTGTCTAAGCGTCCTACAGGATAAACTCTTTGCTCGCAAGCACCTTTTATTAAATCCATAACAGTTTTTCTCCCTTCGGGGTCGTCAAGAGTTGTTACATAATCTCTGGATTTATTTAAAAGGATATATACTTTTTGCTCGGGTTTAATTCTTTCATTATTAAACTTAACTTCGTCTCCTGGTAGTACTCGCACTCCTAATTCGGTAATTATTTTTCCGTTTATGCTTACCAAACCTGTTGCGATAAATGTGTCGGCCTCACGACGAGAACAAATTCCACCATTAGCAAGATATTTGTTTAATCTTATTCCTTCTTGTTTGCTCTCTTTTTGAGCTTTTACAGGCGGTTTAGATGATGTGGGTTTTGAGCGATTTGTTTTATTATACGGTCCTGTAGTTTTGTTTGCAGATGCTTTTTTACGCTTGTCAAATGTGTTATCTGTCTTTTTAATATGTTTTTTGCTTTTCTCAGACATGTTTTTTTTAAAAATTAATTCTTTGCAAAGATAGAAAAAAAACTGTTCACAGTTCTCGATTACTTTTGAGTAAATTTAACCGAGACCTGTGAACAGTGAACTTTTAATCGCTATGGTGATGTAGTTGAAATCACCGTATGCTTATGTTTTATTTTCTAACGTCTAGTTCTTTCATTATGTGTTGAGCATCGTATAATTCGTCAATTACCCAAAGAACATATCTAGCGTCAACATTTATTGTGCGTTGAAGTTCTGTGCTAAAAATTAAGTTACTGCATAACCATTCCCAGTTTCCGTCAAAAGCAAGCCCAATAAGATGACCTTCGCCATTGATAACTGGAGAGCCAGAGTTACCACCAGTTATGTCGTTATCGCTAAGAAAACAAATTGGCAAACCTCCTGTTTCGTCAGCATATTGACCAAATTCTTTTTTAAGGATTTTTGTTTTTAACTCGCTTGGGACATTAAACTCACTGTTTGTAGGATCTTCTTTTTCGAGAATCCCATCAGCATAAGTTACATAATGATAATGAATAGCATCACGAGGCTCATAACTATTTACGGTTCCGTATGTTAATCTTAAAGTTGAGTTTGCATCAGGATAGAAAATACGGTCTTTTTGGAACTCACGTAAGCCTTCGATAAATAATCTTTCGTTTAATCCAATGTTCTCCATTGCTCCAAGATAGGCCATTTGAACGGAGAAAACATTACTAAACACAGCTTGTACGTACCCAAAAAGTGGGTCTTTCTCAAGAGTTTTCTTTTTTGGATTTGTTAAAAACTCGTCCATTCTTTCTTTGTTAGTAAAAATTGATTTTTCAAAAACATCACTAATGAATTTATCTATAGATTCATATTCAGTTTTTGCTTTATAATTTTTAAAGATAAAATCGCTAAAAACAGGGCTTCTCTTTTCAACTGGAACATTATCAACATAGTATTTTATGACATTAGTAAAAACTTTTTTATCGGTTTTAGGGAAATATTTTGCAAACATTTCTTCTGATACTGATTTTAGGTTTTCTGTTGACATATTTATTGCATTAGCGTTTCCTTTAGGGTCATCTAACAAATTGTTTAGTCCCATAAATGATTGTACGCTCATTACGTGTTCGCCAGCTTGCAGTAAGCCTACCGAAAGGTAAATCATATCATTTGTTGCTGGTCCAAAAGCTTCGTAGCTTTCTTTGAGATTTTCGAGTATTTTGCCGTATTTTTTAGTTCTCTCAGGATTACTATTTACCCATTTTTGAAAATCTGTTTCGAGCTTTTCTCTTTGAGCAATTGCATCGGTGTTTTTTAAAGTAACTGCTTCGCCATCAAAGAGTTTCCAACCATTTGCGTTTCCTGCATAACTGTCGGCATAAGCTAATCTTACTTCTTTGTCGGCTTCCATATCTTCTTTGAGAGGTTTTAGCTGAGCATACAATAGATTTACAATTGTTGGATTAAAATAATCTCTTTTATATTTCATTCCGTAAGAGCTTAAATATCTTTCTGTTTGTCCAGGAAATCCCATAATCATTGCAAAATCGCCTTCTTTAACTCCTTTAATTGAGATTGGTAGCGAATGTAAAGGTATGTATGGAACATTATTTTTGTCAAAACCTTTTGTTGGTTTACCATCGGGAGACATATAAACTCTAAAAATTGAAAAGTCGCCAGTATGACGCGGCCACATCCAATTGTCGGTGTCACCACCAAACTTTCCTATGTCTGAAGGAGGAGCTCCAACAAAACGAACATCACCAAATGCTTCGTAAGTAAATAAATAATATTCTCCGCCTTGGTACATTTCGGAAACGCTTGCTTCGTAGTCATTTCCTTCGCGAGCTTCGCCTTCTATTTCTTTAATGATTTTTGCAATCATTTTTTCACGATCGGCTTCGCTTGTCTCGTCAGTTATGTCTTTTAAAACTCTTTTAGTTACATCTACAATTTGAACGACTCTTGTAACTCGTACGCCTGGAACAGATATTTCTCCTTCGAGATTTTTTGCCCAGTAACCGTCATCAAGATAGTTATGCTCAGTTGTACTTAATTTAGTGATTGCTTCGTAGCCACAGTGGTGATTTGTAAATAGTAATCCTTGTTTACTAACAATTTCGCCTGTGCAAAAACCCATTCCTTGTTCAGTTTGAAGCTGAAAAATAGCATCTTTTAAACTTGAGTTGTTTATGCTGTATATCTCTTCGGCAGTTAATTTACAGCCGAGTTTTTGCATATCAGCATAATTCATTTGTGCAATTTTACTCGGAATCCACATTCCTTCGTCTGGAGTGGCGTAAACTCCTAAAAACAAAACCGCACTTACAATTAACAATAGTAATTTTTTCATAAGTTGTAATTTATAAATTATTTAGTTATTTATTTTATTATTTACAAAAATGCAAAAAATTATTGTTTAATACTCGGTGTTTTCTTAAAATATTCTTAATTGTTGTCATAATTTGTAAATCTTTGTGTAATTTTATATTCTTTGTAGGTAATTTTAATTATATATTCCCCTTTTAAAAGGTGTGACACATCAAGTTTTTCGAGCTTTTTACCTTGGTTAAATGATGTTTTTTTCTTAATAATTCTGCTGTTGTTTATATCAAAAATTTCTATTTTAGTTCGGCATTTTTTTGTTGAACATTCAAACTTTATTCTTAATTCATCATTTGATACGTCAGTATGGAATGCAAACGGACTTTTTTTTGCTGAACTTATATCATTATCATCTGGACAAATGTTAATAGAGAAAAGTGTTTGGTTATGTGAAAAGAATTTTTCATTGGTAAACCATAGTTTACAATTATCTTTAAAAATAATTGCTTCGGTTTGATATCCCCATAATTCTGATTCATATCTTATTGTTTTGCCAGAGAAAAAATTATCGCCGTCGAAGTCATATAAAATAAATAGTATTGATGGAGCTGGTATTCCCTTAATATATCCTATTAGTGCAATGGTATTGGTGTTGAGATTATAGTCTGCACTACAAATAAGCCCTTCTGTATCAAGACTATCGCATAAGTTTGTAGTGTATGTTCCTGGTGTTTTTGGTAATGAATATAAATATGTTTTTTGGTTTTCCCAATTTTTTGAAAACAAATATAGACTGTCTCCAAATGCGATAAAAGCTTCGCAGTCAAAGTTAGTATTATGCTTTTTTGTAAACTTAGGTGGGTATATGTTTTTATTGTATGTAAAATTTATTATTTCTGATTCTACTGATTTTTTATTTGTATCGCTTAGTTCTGATAGTGAAATTTTGTAGATTTTAAGATCATCACGCATACCGGAGTTATTGCCAAAATTACCAATATAGGCGTAATTCTCATCTTTGCATAAATCTTCCCAGTCTCGATTTTTGGCGTTTTTGATATTTACACTACGAATAACGTCTCCACTAATTGTATCAATGCTGTATAAGCTAGCTTTGTTTCCCGAGTCGTTGTGAGTCCATAGTTCAGACTTGTAAAAAATCAATCCACTTGTTTCGTTTACTGTATTACTTAGTTCGGTAAGAATAATTGGTTTTGTAAATTGACTTGTAACAGGAAGACTGATAATCAAAAAAAACAGAAAAAAACAATTACTTAGATTTCTCATCTGTACATTCTCTCATAAATTCTTCGGCCTTCTCAACCATATTACGTGAACCAGTAAAGAAAGAAACTCTTTGATGAATATCTGTAGGCTTTATTTCGAGGATTCGATTTCCGTAACCGTCAGTTGCCAATCCGCCTGCCTGTTCGGCTAAAAATGCAATAGGATTACATTCGTATAATAGTCTTAATTTACCATTTGGAGCTGATGCAGTTTTTGGATATATATATATTCCTCCTTTTAATAGGTTTCTATGAAAATCTGCAACTAATGACCCAATATAACGAGATGTGTAAGGTCGATTGGTATCAGCATCATTTTCTTGACAATGTTTTATGTATTGCTTTACACCTTGTGGGAAATTTACATAATTTCCTTCGTTAATAGAATATATTTTGCCCGATTTTGGAGTAACCATATAATAATGCGACATGCAAAACTCACCTATTGACGGGTCATACGTAAAACCTGTTGTGCCTAATCCAGTTGTGTAAACTAACATTGTTGAGGATCCGTAGATTATATATCCAGCTGCTACTTGTTTAATTCCAGGTTGTAGAAAATCTTCATTTGTTACTTTTTGTCCGTGTGGTGAAATTCGCCGATATACCGAAAATATTGTACCTACCGAGACGTTTACATCAATATTTGAGCTGCCATCAAGTGGGTCTATGCAAATAACATAGTCTCCATCAAGAGATAAATCATCATCAAATATAATTATCTCATCATTTTCTTCGGATGCAATACCACAAACAATTCCCGAAGCCTGTAAAGCTTTTGTAAATATATCGTCAGCGTAAGCATCTAACTTTTGTTGAGCTTCGCCTTGAATGTTTACTAAATCATTTGCTCCAATTATACTGGTCTCAAGCCCTGCTTTGTTAACTTTATTATTAACAATTTTGGCTGCAAGACCAATGTGGCTTAGCAAACGCGACAATTCACCTTTTGCATAAGGAAAAGCTGATTGCTTTTGAATAATTACCTCGTTTAATGTTAAAATTCTGCTTGTTGACATTGCTTTTTTTTCTTTGCTAAATTAATATATTTTTCTTGTATATCATTATTTTTTGTAACTTTACTTCAAATTAAATCATTTTATTAATGTAATCCTAAATAATTATGAAAAAAAGAATTGTTAATTTATTAATTATTACAGTTTTAACCTTTTCAACTTTCGGTTGTGTTATGAAACAAGAAATATACTTTAATAAAGATTTCTCAGGAAAGTATAAATATTCTTATGATTTTACCGATTATGTTGGTTATATGCATGGTGAAGAAGGTAACGATTCTTTAATGATGAAAAATGATGATTTTGCTGAGTATCTTAATCTTATTGTTGGGGAACTAAAACAGATTAAAGGGGTTAGTAGTGTTAAATATCTTAATGATGCGGATAATGGTTTAGTATATTATCAGTTTGATTTCGAGAATATAGAAGCATTAAATAAAGGGCTTGTTTTTTCTTCGTATATGGATCAAAAACCGTTGGATAATCCTCCTTACTTTGAGAAAAAAGGAAAGAAAATTACGTTTGTTAGACATGCTATACCTAAGGAAAATTTAGATGGAGAAGCCTTAGACGAGGATTTGGAGAGCCTCAATTATATGTTTAGCTGGGAGCTAGCAATTGAGTTCGAAAGGAATGTAAAAAAGTATGATGTCCAAAAAGATACTACTGTAACTGTATCAAACAATAAACGTAAGTTTCTCGAAAAATCAAATGTGTTTGATATTGTTGAAAAAGAAACTAAATGGGTGTTTAAAACAAAATAAATACTTGTGTAATACTGGTGTTGTAAGATTTATTAGATTGAGATTGTATGAATAAAATTGCTTATAGTTTGTATGAGAATTCAGAGGTATTTAAAAAAATTCTACATTTTATTTTTCCGAGAAATAAGAAGCTAATTAGGCTTAAGCTCTATAATAGCTATTTTGGGCAATATCTTTATAGCTTTTATGATACCGAAAGCTTAAAAAACAAGGTTTTCTATAATGTTGGTGCTGGTAATCAACGTAGTAAGTTCGATTTTTGGACATATCTAGATCTTGAAGGAAGTAAATACAATAAAGTAGGTGTCGATTTGTTTTTTGATTTGGAATCATTAACCCCTTTGCCAATAAATGATAGTAGTGCCGAAGTTATTTTTAATTCGTTTGTTATTGAACATATTTCGGTTGAGGCAACTAAGAACCTATGCAAAGAAGCCTTTAGAGTTTTGAAAACTGGAGGTGTTTTTCATTCAAAAGTACATTGTTATGAGTATGCTTATAGACTAATGGATAAAAATATAATTTCTCCAATGTTCCCCTTTTATGATAGAGATTGTGTAGTTTTAATTGATGAGCTTTTAGATCGGAATAAAGGGAGGGTGAAAACTTTTTTTGATAAAGATAAACAATTTGTGATACAGGGAAAGAAAAATACTGAAGACCAAATGGTGTTTTCTGCTTATGACGCTTTTTTGTATCATAATGCCTCTGCATCGAGAGAAAATATTAGTAATCCAAAAGAAACTTTAGATGCGATTAAATCTGATAATTTTGAGGAGTTTTATTCTAAACTTCACAAATACGTTGACCCAGATTTGCGAAAACCACATCAACATAATGCGGATTATTTTTCTAAAGAAAAATTAATGATGTTTTTAAAAGAACTAGGATTCTCCGAAGTGTATTTTACGCAGCCTTATCAGAGCATAAGTCCTGCACTTTGGGAGGATGAATTAAATCCTGTTCATAAAGGTTTTTTGTTTTCAATTGAAGCTGTGAAGTAGATTTTTTAATTATTCTGATGCCCAGCGTTTTGTTTCGTGATAAATATCTAAAATATCAACAATTCTATGTACTACTGTCATGCAAACGTCTTCGATGTTTTTTGGTTGTAGGTAAAACGAAGGATTCGCGGGCAAAATAATTCCGCCTGCATGGCAAATTGTCTCCATATTCTTAATATGAATAAAATTTAAAGGCGTTTCACGTGTAACTAATATTAGTTTTTTTCTTTCTTTTAGAATAACATCGGCTGCACGACAAATAAGATTGTCAGATGTTCCGTGTGCTATTCGTCCCAATGTTCCCATACTGCAAGGCACAACGACCATAGCATCTGCAACCGAAGAGCCAGAAGCAAATGGAGCGTTAAAATCATTAATATTGTATATTTTGTTTGTGATGCTTGATAAAAACGTGACTCCAAGTTCATGTTCGGCTACTTTTTTACCAGTTTCGGAAAGGATTACGCTTATTTCGGGCTTTTGCTTTATTGGTAAGTTATTTAGATGTTCAAGAAGTAGTTTTGCATAGATACTTCCCGAAGCACCAGTAATGGAAATGATAATATGTTTATTCTGTTTTTCCATTAAAATTCATATTTAAAAGCAAAACTCATATTATGGTTGTATTGTCCACGATTAAACCAATATACTTGCCCACCAGGATGTTCTCGTATTGGTGTTAAAATAAAAGTGTATGAGAATCTCCAGCAAACTAGCCAATTTTGATTTAACCGGTAATTTAGTCCGATATGGTTGGCAATTTCGTATTTGTGAAATTCTTTTGAAAATGGATCAATACTGCCATCTTTCGTTTCTTTACTGTGAATAAGGTATGAGTAGGAGAGGCCAAAATCAAAAAAAAGATCGTTGGGGATTTCTAACATAAAGAAATTAGGGAGACCAATTTTTTTTATATTTCGTGATAACATTACTGGAATCTCAATGTAATCAAGGCTTAGATTATAAAGTCTTGTAATTTCGTGATATTCATTTTTTTGAACTTCCTTGCTACCTTTACGTTTATATTCTATTCCAGCTATCATTCCCCATTTATCATTAAAAGCATTTCGTACAAAAATGCCCCCAAGTGGAGAGATTTTGTGATAGCCGCCATAACTATCTCCATCAACTTGCGAAATAGTTGTGCCTGCTATAATCCCCCCATAAAAAGATTGTGATTTTGAATTGAGGGAAAATAGTAATAAAACCAATATGCTTAAAATACACTTCATTTATTTTTTAAGAGGAAAAACTTCTGCCTGAAGAATTTCTTTTGTATCATTATCATATACAAACGCAACAATCATACAATTATCAATTACCCAATTTGGGTTTTGTTTTATAGAATATGATTTAGTAATTTCTTGTCCTACTGTTGCTAGGCTGTTGTTTTTATTAATTATTTCGCCAAAAGCTCCGTTAAAACCTGCTCGTAATACATGATTATGTTCGTAATCTTCTATGTTTTCTGGATTTGAATTATAATCTTTTTGCCATTGTATAATATGATCCTCTACAACTAAGACTGTTAGGGATATTTTACGTGCGTTATCCATATTAGTAATTGTTTTAACCGAGCAATTTATTGAGCTGTCAGCTATATTGGTGTTAGCTTCAATTTCAATTAAAAACTCAGGATATAATGCAATGTATTCAGCAAGTTGTGTTTCCCAGTTGTAATATCCTGATAGTTTTTCAACTGCGTATGAGTTTACAATGCCAGTTGGTAGAAATAAATCGCCATAATACCCAGGGCTGTCTCTACCAGTTAAAAAGTCACCAATATCTGTTCTAAAGTCATAATGGAAAGGAAGTGCGGTATCTTGAGTTTCTGGTCTTGCATTAGACGTCCCGTGAATTGCAATAGGAACAACTGCATCACCGTACTTTGTTATTAGTTCTGTAATAACTTCGTGTCCTCTAGGGCAGTGTCCGCATTTATGACCTGTCATATCAAGAATTACTATTTTGCGTCCATTCCAGATGTATGCGTCGTCTTTAAGGTATTCTCCTTCTTCTATTTTATCACAGGAATGTAATACTCCTAACACTATTACTGCTGTATATATTAAAAATCTTGTTTTCATTTTATCTATTTTTAAAAAGTGCTTGAAATTGATAATGAAAAGCCATTAGATGCTGGTACGTTTCGGCAAACGCCCCCAATACACATTACACCTTCTCGTTGTTTGCCGTAAGTTATTTGGATTCTGTTTCCTCCGCTAACAAAACCAAAACCTGCACTCAGATAATGGGGTCGATTATTTGAATCTGGGTTTCCGTAATTCCAATTGTCAAATACGGTAAAAAACCATTTTGGGATTGTCAATTCTATTAAGCCTAGCCCCCAGTTTCCTTCATCTTGGTCGGTAAACATCCCTTGAAACTCGCCTCTAATCGCAACTCCACTTTTGATTTTATAAGTCATATCAACAATTCCGATATGGGCATAAACATTATCATATCCGGCAACTCCACGTAGAAGATTGTAATTATAAAGTAGGTTTACATACGATATGTTAGTGTAAATGTTTTTATTCCATTTTCGTGAAATTTCAACAGTCATATCTTGATAAAATAATTCTTTGCCGATTGAGAATAAATTAGAGTTGTAGCCAAGAGTACCTGACGAAAACTCTGGTATAGTATCAGAAATGCGTGTTCTGTCAATATCGTGAACTCTTGAGTAATAAAGAGATACTGTTGTTCCATATTTTCCGCCAATAATAGTGTTCTTAGGGATTTTATAAAACACATTTGCTTTTACGCCAAACTCACCAATTGGTTGGCTTGCATAAGGATAGAATGCTGGTAAAGTGTAAGTATGGTTTTTTGAAATTTCGGGCATTAGGTTTAAGGTTAAATCAGAAAGTGTAGCATTCCTATCTGAACGAGACAACATATTATCAACCCACTTTGTGCCAAGTACAACGCCTAATCCCTTTTGGGAGTATGTCGCATTTATCAAAAAAGCCTGTCCAGGTTTGTAAATATAATTATTCTCTGGATTTGGGTCGTTTATTTTGTAAGCATATTCGGATGATAGATTTATGCCCTTGTAAGACATGTTTATCCTACCCGCTGCTGATCCAACATTCTGCGGAAGATTGTATGTCGGATTGTTTTCTTTTTGAAATTTACTAACAAAACTTCCTCCTGCGGCAAATCTAAAATTACTTTCAGATAATGATGTAATAAGATCGTTAAACTGAATTTCTCCATCTACTCCTCTAACAATACTTGGACCATAATCCCAATAGTAGCGTTGTTTTCCAACTACCCCTTTAAGGTAAACTCCTGGTGCGATAGTGTATTTTACACGAAAGCCCATCATCGCATTATCAACACCCAATGTTTTTTCTTCGTAGGATCTGAAAATTAAACCGTTGCCAAATTGTTCGTAATAGTTTCCTACTGTGATTTCAAGATTGTTGTTGTTAAACATTGCCCATTTGATAGGCATACCTATGCCGTCGTTTATTCCTCCTTGGTTAGGATATCCAAGTAGAGAGTTTAAGTATCCTTCATATCTGAAACCAGCAGAGAAATTGCCTTGAGTGTATGCAAAATTAGCCCACGAGTTGACAAGGACATTTTCATCTACTGCTACTGCACCAATTTGGTTGTCTTCCATGTAATATTGAATATCACTTTGGAAATTACCAGAAACTTGACCACCGTTATTCTCTTGTGAATATAAAGAAAAAACACCTGAGCTTAAAATGCTCAGGATTAAGATTGTAAGTTTTTTCATGTCTGAATGAAATTTATTTTATTGCTTGCCCTTTTGCTACTTTTTTAATAATTTCGAATGTGTGGTCTTCGTCTCCTTCGAGATACGAAGTATGCTGCCAAACAACCTTGCCATTACCGTCTAAAAGGAAAGTGTGAGGAACATTGCCTACATTCATTGCTCTTTTAAAATCTCCGTTTGCATCAAGATAAATATCGAATTCCCAACCTCTTGCGTTTACAAATGGCCCAACAGAGCTGCTGCTACGTGCATTGTCCGTAGAAATTGCAACAATCTTAACGCCAGTTTCCTCTGCCCAATCTTCATATTCATCATTAAAAGCGGATAACTCTTTAATGCAAGGTTTGCACCATGTTGCAAAAAAACTTACCAATACCGGTTTACCATCGTTTTCAACTATTGATTTAGTATTTACGGTTTTGCCATTTAAATCTTTAATTTGTACTTGTGGAACCTCTTGTGAAAATAAATTTATGCTAAGCAGCCCAATAATCAGTACTAAAAATATATTCTTCATAATTTTATTTTAATAAATGTCAAAAATAGATAATTAAAATTGATTATAACAAGAATTAAACCAAAAATGTAAAAAAAACAAAAGAGTCCGATTATCGGACTCTTTTATCTATATAAAAATTTATCTTGAAATGTTAATTTTAAAAACTTCTTGATTTACTTTTACGAAATAAGTGCCATTAGAAAGGTTACTCATATCAATTGTTTGATTAGCAGAAGCATTATCAATTATTTTAACAATTTCTCCTACGATATTCATAATAGTAATGTTTGCATTAATAGCATTAGTAACAGTAATTAAATCTGTAGCAGGATTAGGGAATACATTTACTAAATTTGAATTTGAATTATTTATGCTTGTAATTGTTGAGTTTATAGTGATATCATCAATATTTAGCCAAAATTTATCATAGCAGTTAAAGTGCCTCCAAGCCAGATATACTGATCCAGTATAGCTTGATAAATCAACATTTCTTTGTCTCCATGTACCTTGAGCTTTTGTTCCTGATGCTGTTACAGTTTCTTCATAAAGTAATGTAAAATCTGATGTGGCCGTACCAGTTGTCGAAATATATACGCCGTAGTGTTCACCAGGATACGCTCCGTCTTGTGCAGCTCTCCAAAACGAAACAGAACTTCCTGTTCCCAATTGAATAGGAGGTGATATTAACCAATTGTCTGGGCTTAATGCACCCGAGGTGGCTGTGTAAGATGGCGATGCTACCAATCCATCTCCGGTGTGGGCGTAAAATGTGCCAATAATTTGATCTGTCCAAGTATAAGAATCATTACTTGCATCTATAGTTGTCCAACATCCTAGACCAGTTTCAAAACTTTCATAGTAAGGGAATGATGTAATTGGAACACTACAGTCTTCAATAGTTATAGAATGACTTGCAGTTGCACTACCTATTGCATTTGTAATGGTTACATAAATGTTATATGTTCCAACTTCATCATAAACTACTGTTGTAGTCGCAAGCTCTGAAGTGGATGGAGTAGCATTTTCAAAACTCCACTCATAAGTTACTTCCTCAACACTAGCAAATGTGGCAGTGAAATCGACATTTTCTCCAAGACTAGCCCATATTGGACCTTCAATTTCAACATCAATAGGAGCTTGTCCTGCTATAGGACACGATCCAATTTGAGCATAAACTGAGGCTGCACTAGTCCATGCTTGGTTTGTAACATCTTTATAATAGCCTGAAGGACAAACCATAAAAACAGTAGGGAGGGATCCTTCATAAAGAGAATATGCACTAGTCATCGAACCATCATTCATAATTATTGGAACAGGCCAAGTGCCACCTTCTGTCCAGTCTCCATATGTGCCTGAACCAATACCACCAATACCATTAATTTGATCAAGTGTGCCATCATCACATTCAATCCAAAGAACTACAAGTTCATCTGTACCAGCAGGTCCATAAGAGTTATGGAGGTCATCAAATACACCTGATTGATGTAAGTCCCAACAATAGGTACACCAAACAGCGGAAAAGTCTAGGATAACAGTTTTTCCAGCATCTAAATAAGCAGCTAAGTCATGTGTGTTGCCATCTATGTCAGTAAGATTAAAAAAACTTCCAACTTCATCCCATGTGGCTTTAGCTGATTTAATTGTGTTTTGTTCGCAAACTGGAGAGGTCGTTTTACTTTGTGCAAAAGCAAAAAAACCGATAAGCATTGCTGTACTAATAATAAATAGTTTTTTCATAATAATAATTTTAGTTAATTGTATTTAAGTAATAATTTGCAAAAATAATAGATTATTAAACACAAATGGATAAATTATTCTTAGTCTTATTGATTAGTTGGCACTTATTATACAAATCGTTATTATTCGATAAGTACCATATTTTCAGAGATTTTCTTTTGT
>JAQVOR010000200.1 GCA_028702535.1 Bacteroidales bacterium | reverse complement strand
AAAAACATGGATTCCATCAGTCAACAACTGAGCACTAATCAACTCATCTATAGCAACTTGCTGCTGGGTTGGAGTATTTACAGTAACTGCATTTGTATAATCGTTATCGAACCAATATTCATAAGCTAACAAATCGTGACTAGCAGCAGCATGTTGTGGCATTTTATAAAAAAACTGGCTCAAAGTGCTGCTGCAGAGTCCTAAATCATCTATTGCACGAATATTTATGACATGAATACCATCTGTCAATCCTATAGTAGGAACATTGGTATTTAATAAAAACTGCTTTATTGGTGTAACAACAGGCGTTACCACTCTGTTTGTATAATCATTATCGAACCAATATTCGTAAGTTTTTATTTTGTTTTGTGCATTTACAATAAATGCACAAAACATTACAAATACTATAAGTTGAGTTTTTTTCATAATATTGATTTTTAATAATCCTGTGCTTCTACTTGAATTTGGATTTGCAAATCTCCATTAACATCGGTTGTTGGTGCCATATTTTTGAGTTGAATATGCGGATTTTGAGGAACTGCTCCATCTTTAATTGGATACATTCCACCGTAAATTCCTACTTGCGAGCCATCTGTGCCTAAATAGGTTGCAGGATTAACTAAATGATAATCTTGGGTATAATCAAAAACATTACCCGATTGGTTTACAAAAACAGTAGCTATATCTACTGAGTTATAATTAGTTGTAAATGTGTTTGTTCCCGTATTTGGGACTACTCTAAATATGTTATTAATAAAGGAATTTAAATTACATTCTTGATAAATATTAGAGCCACCGCCATTATTTCTTAAAATAATATTATTAGAAATTAAGCAAGTGTTGGAATACAAAAACAGAGCTGAATAGTATGTACTACTCGGGTCGTGAAACAAGATATTGTTTGATATGCCAATATTATTGGCATAAGATATTTGTCCACTTATAATATTGTTTGAAAGTATGCTTGAAGTTGCATTACCAAAATTAACGCCACCGTTTATCACATTTTCACGTATAACATTATCTACACAAGGCGTGGTGCCATTTCCTGTATATTCTAAGGAAGTAAATTTACATCGCCTTATTGTTACTGAGTCCACTTTGTGATTATTGTAAAAGTTAATATTTCCTGTCAGCTCAATTCCCTCCAACCACAATTTATCTGCTTCTCCTCTTATGGTTAAACTACCTGACAAAACAGTTTTTCCTGTGGCTGTGGTCGAATCAGGATAATGCCCTGCTCCAATTATAACTAAGCCTTTGTCAATGGTTGCCGGAAATGGAATTACCCCTCCCGGCAAATAAAGAGTATCGCCATTAGCTGCGGCATTATAAGCATCGGTAAAAGGATTTGCCCCAGAAAAAATAGTAGTTGCTCCATTGCTGTGTAAGGCAACTCTTTGTTGAGCAAATAGCGTACATGTACTAAATAATAATACGATGATTAGTAATTGTTTCAGGTTTTTCATAATATTTAGTTTTAAAATTAATCTTCTTGAGCTTCTACTTGAATTTGAATCTGCAAATCTCCATTAACATCGGTTGTTTGTGCGATATTATTTAGTTGAAAGTGCGGATTGCTAGGAACGGCTCCTTCTTTGTACGGAAAAGTTCCACCATAAATACCGACTTGTGTTCCATCGGTACCAAGATAGGTTTCAGGATTTTGCAAATGGTAATTATGAGTATAATCAAACCCTCCTCCACTTTGACTAACGAAAATATCTGCTTGTGCAACACCAGTATAACTATTAATTACAGTTGCAGATGTTCCATAGCCAGGAGTTATATAAGTTATAAGATTATTTCTAAAATCATTTCCAGTATAGCCACCAGATGTAACGCCCGAACCACCATAAGTAACAAATACATTGTTTAACAAATCATTATTGTTACCCCTAAAGTTTTCGTAAGGATGGGGTAAGTTAAAGAGGAAAATATTATTATTTATAATATTTCCATTAGTAAGCTCAATCCCTGTTTGTATTATATTATTAGATATTAATACGACTTGAGCATTGCTAAGATTTACAGAACCTATGAGTACATTTCCTATCAAAGCAGTGTTGATTGAGGGGTTTGTTAAGTTGCCTACAACTTCGAATATTGAATTTACTTTACAGCGTTTAATCACAACATCGTTAACCGACTCATTGTTTGCAAAAGAAATTTTTCCATTTATCTCCAATCCCTCCAAGTAAAAACCATCTGCATTTTCGCGTAATATAACATTACCACTAATAAATGTTTTTCCAGTAACTAAGGCTGAATCAACATAGTGACCAGCACCATAAATAATTAAAGTTTTCTCGAAATTAGCAGGAGGAGTAAAGGCCCCACCTGGTAAATAAATTGTATCTCCGGAATTTGCTAAAGCGTAGGCACTTGACAGCCCAGTTGTACCCCAAAAGTGCTGTACTCCAGAGGAACTGTGCAAAGCAACTCTCTGTGCGTTTATCGTAATAACAATAAAAATAATCGCCAATAATAATATTATCTTTTTCATAGTTTTTAAATTTTATATTTTACATATTTTGATTTCTAAATCACTTTAAACACAAAAATATGTAATAAAACAATGCGAAATGACAATATTAGCAAATTATTATTAAAAAAAATTGCTAAACACTGCTAAACGTTGCTATACAACAACTTACTGCAATGCAAAAAACTTTAGATATAAAATAGGAGGGATTTTACTATACAAAATAAATGCTACTATTAAATTGCTTTCAAAAACTCATCAACAGCCTTTTCATCAGTTGCCCATGAACACACTAAACGAACAACAGATGAGCTTTCGTTATATTTTGTCCAGATATAAAATCCAAAATTCTTTTCTAACTTTTCGATAAGTTCATTTGGTAATATTGGGAATACTTGATTCGATTCAGGAGGGAGCAAAAACTTATAATTTTTATCAGCAAGACCATTAGCCAGCTTTTCA
Source organism: Bacteroidales bacterium (assembly GCA_028702535.1). Lineage (GTDB taxonomy): Bacteria > Bacteroidota > Bacteroidia > Bacteroidales > ML635J-15 > Bact-19. The sequence continues at coordinate 1,110 of JAQVOR010000200.1, read as the reverse complement.
GCCATCAAATTTGCATGAGCAGCAAGTTTATAATACAATCCGTCAGTAAAAAGATTTTTAAATTGTATTCCAATAATTCTACCTTTCGCAATTAAAGCTCCTTTTTGCTTCATATTATACCGGAATCTTTCTTTAAGAGCTGGATTATTAATTACAATTGCTTCTCCTATCAATGCACCATTTTTTGTCCCACCAATATAATATGCATCAGCGAATTGATTTATTTCCCCTAAAGTAAGGTCATTAGAGTTTGATGTTAACGCCGCTCCAAGTCTCGCACCATCAATATACAAATACAAGCCATGTTTTTTACACATTTGAGAAAGTTTTTGCAGTTCATCTTTTTTGTAAACACTGCCTAACTCTGTTGTGTTTGAAATAAACACCAATTTTGGAACGACCATGTGCTCATCATAATGGAACTTAACCATTTCTTCGATTTGAGCAGGTAAAATCTTTCCGTTATGAGCTTCAACAGTATTGATTTTATGTCCAGCGAACTCAATAGCTCCCGCTTCGTGAATTTCGATATGTGCAGTTTTTGGTGCAACAATTGATTCATAAGGCTTTAGAAATGCCGATGAGCAAAGCATATTTGCCTGTGTTCCACCAGCCACAAAATGAATATCCGCTTCGAGATTTCCAATTTCTTTTCTTATCAAATCTGCTGCTTGCTTACAATAATCATCATCTCCATACCCTTCTTGCTGAACAAGATTGGTTGCAATCAGTTCATCTAAAATACAAGGATGTGCTCCCTCTAAGTAATCGTTAAGAAAATTGTAAAATTCCATTTATCTATTAATTTAATAAAGTTTAAAACTTAAAAGCTATCTGACATTATGGACAAACACAATCTAATCTCTCAATTTACTTAACAGACGCAATATTTCCAAATAAAGCCATATTAGGGTTACCATAAGACCAAAAGCCGAATACCATTCCATGTATTTTGGTGCACCCGATTTTGCAGCTTCGTCAATAAAGCTAAAATCGAGAACTAAATTAAGTGCTGCAATTACAACAATAAACAAACTTATACCTATTCCGATAGGTCCGCTATCATGAATATATGGCATCTGTGTCCCAAACATGTTCATAATAAATGAC
>JAQVOR010000003.1 GCA_028702535.1 Bacteroidales bacterium | reverse complement strand
GTAACTTGTACAGAAACACTTCCTGTGCCAATTCCTGAAACATTACTTGTTAAATTTGCAGTTGTTTCATTTAATCCAGATGACCAGTTGTAAGTGTAATTTGGAGTTCCTCCTGTAACAGTTGCTACTGCTGTTCCGCTAGTACCACCAGCACAAAGAACGTTTGTGCCAGTTACGTTTACTGTAATTCCGCCAATATCACCAACGGAACCACTTGCTTGAGCTGTACAATTATTACTATCTGTTATTGTAACAGTATAAGTGCCTGTTGGAATGCCAGTTGCAGTAGGTGTTGATTGTGGTGGACTTGTGTTCCACGCATAATTTGTATAAGTACCTGTTCCACCGGCTGGACTTGCAGTAATCGAACCATCTGGTAATCCACAATGGGCATCAATAATATTGATAGTTGTTACTGTAAGTTGAGGAGGTTGAGATATATTTATTGTTTCAATAACACTACATCCAGCTTCGGTTACAGTTACTGTATGATTGCCTTGACAAAGTCCTGTTGCTGTTTGAGTAATTTGTGCGTTATCCCATAAGTATGTAAATGGACCTGCTCCTACAGGTGTAGCGGTTGCAGAGCCATTACAATTTCCAAAACAGTTCACATTATTATTAACACTTGTGGTAACAGTAAATGGTACTCCTGTATCATTTACGGTTACAGTATTTTGGGCAGTACAACCCGCTCCATCGGTAACTGTAACAGTATATGTCCCTGCTGCAACTGTAATTGTTGCTGTTGTCCCACCACTTGACCAACTATATGATGGAGGAGGAGTGTGTCCTGTAACTGTAACGCTGGCTGTTCCATTTGCCATCCCACAAGTAGCGTCTGTATGACCCATAGTGAGAATCATTGCAGGGGGTTCTGTTATCGTAAAAGTCTCTACTGTAAAACAAGCAGCATTAGAGCCGTCTGCTACAGTTACGGTATATGTTCCATTGCATAAACCACCTGTGGTTTGGTTATTTGGTGTTGTACCAGATGAATAATTGTATGAATATGAAGGACTTCCTGTGGCGTTTACAGTTGCTGTTCCATTACAATCTCCTGCACAAGTTGGATTTGTTGTAACGACATTTGCTACTGGGGTATTACCCGCTGCTGAAATTGTAAATGGTGTGGCTGCGGTACAGCTATTTGCATCACTTACTGTTACAGTATAATTGCCAGCACATAATCCATTGATGCTTGATGCTGTTGAACCTGTTGACCATGAATAAGAAGAATAGCCAATTGTTGTTGAAGCTGTGCCATCACATAGTCCACAATTATCAGAAGTCGTTGTAATTGTAGGACTTGGAGATGCATAAACTGAAATACTAGTGCTGTATGTATCTGTACATGTTCCTGTAGTAACTGTAAGACTTACATTATAGATGCCTGGTGCTGCCCAAGTTATTCCTGTCGGATTATGGGCGGTTGATGTTGCTGGCGTTCCACTAGTAAATGTCCAACTGTAGGTTTCGCCTGGGGTAACTGCTCCTGTATGTGTAAAATTAAATGAATGTCCAGTAAAACATTGATTACCGTTGTATGTAAATGTTGCATCAGGTACATCTACATTATTGAGATTTACGCTTCCTGTGGCTGTACATCCATAAAGATCGGTTACTGTAATACCATACGAGCCACCTGTGAGGCCTGTAAAGTTGTATGAAGCAACGCCGTTTTGAGTTGCTGCCCCAAGTTGTATATTATAATTAGGTGTACCGCCTGTGCCTGTTATCAGCACTGCTCCACTATTTTCTCCACCTCCACAAGTTGGATGCGTTATTGATGTATTAAACGCAAGAAGAGGAGATTCATGTATTACCACCGTTTCAACATATTCGCAATTTCCTATATTATCTGTTATAACAATTTGATAGGAACCTGCACTTAAATTAGTTAGGCTAAAACCTGTTCCTACTACGGCAACGGATGCACCACCATTTAGGCTATATGAATATGGGGCAGTGCCACCTGTTATATTATTAACTGTTATAGAGCCATTGTTGTCTCCATTACAGGCAATGTCGGTATTGGAAATTGTTGCCTCTATTCCAGTAATTGTGAAAATTATGCAATTGCCAGGCGAACCGTTATTGCAAATATCTGTAACACTATTATAATTTAAGCAAATTGAATAACTACCGCCCTGATCTAGATAATCTGAAAGTTCAAGAGTCCATAAATCATCATAAAAAGTCCCCGAATATGTGGATGCAGCAGCAGATTCGCATACAGCACTCCAAGTATCTGAAATATCATAAGTTCCACCCGGACCTGTTAAGACAAAATCGGCAGGTTGAACAGATCCGCACCAAACTCTTTCTGAGAATTGTAGTGTTATTGATGATTGTCCGCAATACGGAGCATATTCCAATGATTCAATCGTAGGGCCTGTATTGTCAACAATACTAGCAGAACCTCCAAAATTTATTGAATAACCGTTAACGGATCCACTAAAATTACTAACATTAACTACATAAGTATTACCAGCAATAACATTTAAAGAGCTGGTCCAGTTACTGCAACTGTTTGGCCCTTCACAAGTTGTTGATCCTGGACCAGCACCAGTATTGCCAGTTGTACCACAATAATTACAGAGTACGGGTCTATTTGCAGGTACATTGTAATTTACAAGGTCTAAGCAGCCAACGCCATTATTTAGGCTAAAAGCAGCCCAGTCATAGTCATCAGCAGAGTTGTTTGGGGCAATTGTAAAGTTTACAGTTCCACTTGTTTGAGCAACAAAAGTGTACCACATATTGTTATCTTCTCCTGTAACCAAGCAGTTGGGACAATTGTGAGTGCTAACTGCCATGCCTAATTGAGCGTAAAAATCGAACAAGTCATAGTAATTACCTTGGCCAGATGCTGAAATTGGATGTGAATTATTTAGATTACATAATGGTAAAGCACCTAAGCAGTCAGCACTAGTTGGTGCTGGTAGTCTGCGATACGCCATTGTACCTGCCGCAGCAACTGTTGTCGAGCAATAATATCGGTAAATACCTATTCTATATGTTCCTGCTGCTGGTGCAGTAAATACAATCTCTGATCCCAGTCCGCAGTGATCATCGTTGTAAAAACCTGCTACAGGCACACCAGCGTTTGTGTAAATTTCGAGTTGTGTATCAAGTGAGTTTGACCCGCCACCATCACAAAATGAAAATACAAAAGTCTCACCTGCATAGGCTGCGTCAAATGTATAATATGTGTGAGTGCTGGGGGTAATTGTTTGCCAGTTTGTGTTTGGATTCAATGCTCCAGCACTAGTTGCACCAGAACAAACAGCAAAAGTTTTACTACTAATACTTAGCAGTAAAAATATACTCATCAGAAAAAGTAAAAATTTTCGCATAATATGTTGTGGTTTTAATTTCTTATTAAATTATTTTTCTCTCCATTTGTTGTTTTCTTCCATTTCCTTAACCATCTGGTTATATTGTTCAGAATTTTCTTCAATCCATTTGTCTTTTGACAATCGATAGTTATCTACATCCAATTCATGATTGCCTGTTTTAGAAAATTCTGGAAATCCTTCTGGCATTTCAGTCTTCTTCGATCCCATTACTGAAACTTGCTCTGGTAATTCAGCAGGATGCTGGATTACTCCATTAACCCTAACAGTCGAATAATCAAAATCGACATTGTGAGTTAATAGAATATCTCTCACATAATTAGCTGTAATAATCTCATTTACATATAGTTGAAACCTATCCTTACCATTCCCAGCTTTAAAATATCTGCCAGACTTTATTCCGTTTTCAGATAGTAAGTCTTCCAAAATGATTTGAGCTTGCTCTTCATTTTCCAGATTCTGGACGTAAAAATAGACCGTAAGCTCATTGCCAACTACTTTTTTTTGTGTAAACTCCATTTTTACGGTTTGTGAAAACGATAATGAGGTAAAAAGTAAACACAAATTAATAAATACTATCTTTTTCATAATTAGTTATTTTATTTTATCCTTAATTCCATATTAAATTCACTCTTCCTTTTTTAGTTTGTATGTTGCCATATTCATCTAAGGTTTTTATCTCCCAGAGGTAATAACCCGGTTTTGCATTTTCGCCAACATTGTTTATTTTTCCGTTCCATTTGTAATCAAAATTATTCGAGCTAAAAACTGGTTTGCCAGTACCATCAACTATTAACAATTGATAACTTTCAAAGTGCATATCCTCGCCAATGGGACCGAACTCTGAGTTAATCCCGTTAGTATTTGGTGTAAACGCATTTGGTAAATAAAATACATGTTCAATTAAAATTTTAATAGTTTCTTCAACACTTGTTTTACACCCATATTCATTTATAGCATCCAATCTTATTATATAATTTGCAGATTTATTGAAATCATATCGTACTTCTCGCTCTCTAAATTCAAGTTTATCAATGCTCCATAGTAAATCTAAACCTTTTTCATTATCGCAAGTAAAGTAATATGAATTTTCTGACTTATCAAAATTAATTCGTATTTTAGTTGAACTATTTAATTCTATAATATCAATTTTTTCGTTTTTTAATACAAAATTGTTGTAAATAACGTTTATCTCAGGGTAAAAACTTCCATCATTTGTATAGGTGTACTCTACTTCGTTGCCTTCTATTCTGTAATTGTCTCCTGTATTCCATACAATAGTACAGTTTTTAGGTACATTTTTAGCTTTAAATTTTATTGTTGCTGGGATGCAATTTTCGGAAAGTTCATAAGAAAATACTAGTTTTGATATGTCTGGAGTTGTGCTTTCAGCTATTGGTTCAACAATAATTGTAGTTTTTGAATTATCTTTATCAATAGAATTTTGATTGGTAGAATTATTTTGTTGAGTGTCATTAGCACTTGTTACTGATTTCTTTTCTGTCGTATTTTGAACTGAATGTTGGTTGTGATTGGTATCTTCTGTTTTTTTGGTAGCTAAATTCTTTTCGCTGATATTTTGCTTAGCAATATTACTATTTTCATCAATTACAATAATTTTTTCGCTTGTATTAATATTAGTAGGTGTGGTTTGAGTTATTTTGTTCTTATTATTAATGTTATTAGATTTATTGATGCCATTAATAAATAGTATGGCAGCAGTAATAGAAATTATTACTGTTGATGCTACAATAATTCCTTTGACTAATCCGCTCATACCTGGTTTAGGTATATCCTTTTCAAGTTTGAGCCAATCTTGATGATTGTATTCAAGCTCGTAATTTGAAAGAATTTCTTTTATGTTTTTTAAATCATTCATCGATTTCTCCGTATTTGTCTGTATATAATTTTTTTAATTTCATTTTTGCTTTAGCAAGGTTAGATTTTGATGTTCCAATACTGATATTTAACATTTTGGCAATCTCTTTATGTGAGTAATCTTCTATAACATAAAGGTTAAACACTGTTCGGTATGCTGGTGTTAAATCCTGTATTAATTCAATCAACCTTGCAGCACTCAGGGTAATTTTGTTTAATTTATCTGTATCTTTTGTAGTTTCATCAGTAATGTTTAATAAGGCATAATCTTCACCTGTATTATAACGCATCCTGTTTTTCTTTCTAATACTATCAATTGTGTTATTGACAATAATCCGTCTAATCCACCCTTCAAAAGAACCTGTGTGCTTAAAGTATTTAATTTTTTCAAAGACCTTTATGTACCCATCGTGTAAAAAATCCTTAGCCTCGTCACTATTTTCAGCATATCTCATACACGTCCCCAGCATTTTGCCATAAGTGGCTTTGTAAAGCAAGTGTTGACTGTCTTTGTCGCCTCTCACACATCCATCTACAATCATCTTTACATTGTCCCAGTTGCTTAGGTCCATATCATCATTTTTCATATTATTGACGAAACATTTAATAATTAGTTGTCTATCTTTTAATAATATTTTTTACTAAACTAATTATTTTTTTTTAGGTGTCAAAAAAATAGTGTCAAAAAAACAATAAAATTGTTGATTTATATTATTGATAATTTAAAAGGCTTTGTATATATTTGCAATTCTTGAATAAATAAATTTACATTATGAATTTAACACACATAGAACATATTGGAATTGCCGTTAAGTCAATCGATGAGGCAAGAAAATATTACGAAGACGTATTAGGTTTAAAATGTTATTCTGTCGAAGAGGTAGCGGATCAAAAAGTTAAGACTGCTTTTTTTAAAATTGGACAAACTAAAATTGAACTTTTGGAATCAACTGATCCCGAAGGTCCTATTGGAAAGTTTATTGAGAAAAAAGGAGAGGGGATGCACCATATTGCTTTTGCAGTAAATGGTATCGAAAATGCTTTAAAATCACTCGATGCGAATGGAATAAGATTAATTGACCAGACTCCGCGAAAAGGAGCAGAGGGCTTAGATATTGCTTTTCTGCACCCAAAATCAACATTTGGAGTTTTAACCGAATTATGTGAAGATAAAAATAAATAATTTTAATAACTTGATGCAAATAACATTAGAACAATCTTAAAATGGCAATCGAAGAAAAAATCAAAAAACTTGTTGAGATGCGTGCTCAAGCTCGTTTGGGTGGAGGCGAAAAACGAATTGAAGCACAGCATGCGAAAGGAAAATTAACTGCCCGAGAAAGAATAGATATATTACTCGACGAAGGTAGTTTTGAAGAGTTAGATATGTTTGTAACTCATCGTGCAACCGACTTTGGACTTGATAAAACATCATTCCTTGGTGATGGCGTAGTTACTGGATATGGTACTGTTGATGGAAGATTAATTTATGTTTTTTCACAAGACTTTACCGTTTTGGGCGGATCATTATCTGAGACAAATGCAAAAAAAATATGCAAAGTAATGGATATGGCTATGAAAGCAGGTGCTCCTGTTATTGGCCTTAATGATAGTGGTGGTGCCAGAATTCAAGAAGGTGTGTTAAGTTTATCAGGTTATGCAGATATTTTTCAAAGAAATATTGAAGCTTCTGGAGTTATCCCACAGCTATCGGCTATTTTAGGACCTTGTGCAGGTGGTGCAGTTTACTCACCAGCTTTAACAGACTTTGTCCTGATGACAGAAGGTATTAGCTATATGTTTGTTACTGGACCTAAAGTTACTAAAACTGTTACGGGTGAAGATATAACTGTCGAAAATCTTGGCGGACCAATGATACATGCGTCTAAATCGGGTGTCGCTCACTTTGTTTCCGAAAACGAACAGGAAGCAATTGATACCTTGCGTAGGCTAATTTCTTATATGCCGCAAAATTTTATGGAAACTACTCCATTAGTCGATTGTAACGACCCAATTGATAGAATTGACGATGTTTTAAATACTCTAATCCCCGATAATCCAAATAAACCTTATAATGTTATTGATATTATAACTACACTTGTTGATAATGGCGAATTTGAGGAGGTGCATAAGTATTTTGCTAAAAATATTGTTGTCGGATTTGCTCGCTTTAATGGACAATCTGTCGGGATAGTAGCTAACCAGCCTAATTTCTTAGCTGGAGTTTTAGATATTGATGCTTCGAAAAAAGCTGCTCGTTTTGTAAGATTCTGCGATTGCTTTAATATCCCGTTGGTTACACTGGTTGACGTACCTGGTTTCTTGCCGGGTAGCTCACAAGAATATGGTGGTATAATTTCTAATGGAGCAAAACTAATGTATGCTTATGGTGAAGCAACTGTTCCTAAAGTTACAATTACTCTCCGTAAATCTTATGGCGGTGCTCATGATGTGATGAGTTGCAAACAACTTAAAGGAGACCTTAACTACGCATGGCCTTCTGCCGAAATTGCCGTTATGGGAGCACAAGGAGCAATCGAAGTACTTCATTTTAAAGAGCTTTCGGCTATCGAAGACCTCGACAAAAGAGCCGAGTTTGTTGCAGGAAAAGAACTCGAATATAGAGAGAAATTTGCAAATCCTTATCAAGCTGCTAAATATGGCTTTATTGACGATGTAATCGAACCACGTAATACACGCTTTAGAATTATTAGAGCTCTTGCTGCTTTAGCAACTAAACGTGATAAAATGCCAGCTAAAAAACACACTAATATTCCTTTGTAAAATAAAATTGATATGTTAACAATACTTAGTGCAGTTTCTTTTGATGTGTCTAATATAGATGCTAATGCAATGACCCTTTTTATTATTGGATTTAGTGTCGTCTTTGGAGCATTAATTGTAATCTATCTTTTATTCTTTTTTATGCCAAAAATTATCAATTTTGATAATATAGGTAAGGGAAAAAAGAAAAAGAAAAACAAAAAACAAAAAACTGAAGCCGAAAAAACAACAGAGGTTACAGAAAATAGTGAACTATACGCTGCTATTGCAATGGCATTGCATCTGCATTTTGAAGATACACACGACTTAGAGTCAATGGTGCTGACTATGGATATCCAGGATCGTGTGAGTTCGCAATGGAGTTCAAAAATCATAAATATTAATTAAATAAAATCACAATAAATGAAAAACTTCAAGTTCAAAATCAATTCTAATGAATATGAGGTGGCAATAGAGGAGGTTGTTGAAAATATTGCACATATTCAGGTTAATGGTTTAAAATACGAGGTAGAGTTGGAAAAGACAGTCGAAAAACCTACTCCTATTGTTCGTAAACCTAGACCGCAAGCAGTAAAAAACGATCCTGTTGAACCTAAAAAAACTGTTGCTCCAGGTAATCTGAGAGTTGTGAACTCTCCTTTGCCAGGTAATATTCTGGACGTTAAAGTTAGTGCGGGAGATAAGGTTACTAAAGGTACTGTAGTTATGATAATGGAAGCCATGAAAATGGAAAACAATATTATGTGCGAATTCGATGGTATTGTCTCTTCTGTCAAAGTTAAAGTAGGACAATCAGTACTGCAAAATGAAGTTTTATTAGAAATTGAGTAAAAGAGAAGACTAAAACAATGAAAAACAAAATAATATTAATCTTATTTTTATCAGTTTTAACTAGTTTGTCTTTTGCTGGTAATATTACTAAAGCAGAGCTTATTAAAGGCAAATGGATGAACAAAGCAGATGGGTATTATCCAACACCTATTATGCCGAGCGCAGATGATAATGTTAAAACTGTTAGCAGATTCAAAACTATTATATTTTTTGAGGACGGTACGTTCTCTATGGATTCTGCAAAACATGAGTATCCCGGTAAATATTATATAGATGGGGATGTAGTTAAATTAGTATTTGAAGAAACTACTGTTGTACATTTTAGTAAAAATATCGACCCAAATACTACTGACGGAGCTTATGCTACTACGCCTGAAACTATTCGCCTTGATTCGAGAACTGCTCAAGTTGTTGATGGTAAGCTTATTGTGGACAATGGGTTAGAATATGAACACAGATCTGCATCTATGCACGGGCTTTTAAAGTTTTGGGAGTTTACTGGTTTTGCTAATGCAACTAGAGGGCATTTAATTATGCTGGTTGTGGGCTTGGTGTTTATTTTCTTAGGTATCCGTTTTAATTATGAGCCACTCTTACTTATTCCTATTGGTGTAGGTATATTAATAGGTAATATCCCAATGTTTCAAGCCGTGGACTTTAATCTTAAACTTGGAATTTATGAACCTGGCTCTGTGTTTAATATCTTTTATGGAGGTGTTGTGCAGGGATGGTTCCCACCGTTGATTTTCCTTGGAATTGGTGCTATGACAGATTTCTCCTCATTAATATCAAATCCTAGATTGATGTTATTAGGTGCCGCTGCTCAGTTTGGAGTTTTTTCTACTTTCCTTTTAGCCTTGTTGGTTGGTTTTCATCCTGCCGAGGCAGGGGCTATTGGAATTATTGGAGGTGCTGACGGTCCAACTGCAATTTTTATTAGTTCAAAACTTGCAAACGGGGTTAATATTCTAGGATTTAATGCTGTAGGCGATCCAATATATGTTAAAAATCTTATTGGACCTATTGCTATTGCAGCATATTCTTATATGGCACTTGTGCCGGTTATTCAACCACCGATTGCGAAACTATTGACTACTAAAAAAGAACGTAAAATACGAATGAAACCTCCAAGACAAGTGTCTAAAGTTGAAAAGATTATATTTCCAATTATTGCCTTGTTGCTAACGGCATATATATCACCAACTGCATTGCCTTTGTTAGGAATGTTGTTTTTTGGTAATATTATGAAAGAAAGCGGTGTAACTCGCAGACTTGCAGATACTGCTTCAAATGCAATAATTGATACTATTACAATTCTACTTGGACTTACAGTCGGAGCTTCTACTCAGGCTGATGTATTCCTTACTTCCGACTCCGTATTAATCTTTATTATGGGAGCATTGTCGTTTGTTTTAGCAACTACAGCGGGTGTATTAGCAGCTAAAATAATGAATTGGCTATCGCCAAAATCAAATCCTGTAAATCCAATTATTGGTATTGCTGGAGTATCGGCCGTGCCAGATAGTGCTCGAGTGGCACAAGAATTAGGACACAAAGAAGATAATAATAACTACCTGTTAATGCATGCTATGGCTCCTAACGTTTCTGGAGTTATTGGCTCGGCAGTCGCGGCTGGTATATTGTTAAGTTTCTTATTGTGATTTTTAAAATATTAAAAGAAATGCTCCGTTAGGGGCATTTTTTTTAATAAATATATTTGATATGAAAGCTATGATTTTTGCTGCTGGCTTAGGAACAAGGCTGGCACCACTAACAGACAATAAACCAAAAGCAATGGTCAGAATTGCTGGAAAACCTATGCTGCAAATTCTTATAGAGAAACTTGTCGATAGCGGTTTTAATTATATTGTGATAAATACTTATCATTTTGCTAATCAAATAATAGAATTTGTTAAAAATAATGATTTTGGTGCCGAAATTCATATATCGGACGAATCGGGCATCTTGCTTGATACTGGTGGCGGACTAAAAAATGCTAAAAAGTTTTTTAAACCAAATGATGTTTTTTTGGTCCATAATGTCGATATTTATTCAGATATAGACTTAATAAATATGATAAATGCACATAAAACCTCAACAAATATTGTAAGTTTAGCGGTTAAACATCGGGTAAGCACTAAATATTTACTTTTTGATGAAACTTTACGTTTGTGTGGCTGGAGAAATAATACAAATGGAGCAGAAATAATTTCACACGAAAGAAAAACTTATGATGAAATGGCTTTTAGTGGAATATATGTTTTTAATTATGAAATATTTGATCTCTTAGAAAAGCAAGGCTCATTTCCAATAATTCCTGAATTACTCCAAATATCAAAAAAACACCGCATTGGTGGATGGGTGCTTGATGATAATTATATCTTAGATATTGGTAAGCATGAGGCTATTAACCAATGCGAAAAATATTTGTCTGCAAATCTCTAAAAATAAGGAGTCAATTTTTGAACTAAAGCGGCTTCATCATGGTATCCAATAATTCTTGTAATCTCTTTACCGTTTTTAAAAAGTATCAAAGCTGGAATACCAGATATCTGATATTTTTGCGATAACATTTTATTCTGATCTGTATTTAATTTTGCAATAGTAATCTTGTCTGCATGTCCAGTGGCAACACTCTCAAGAACAGGTTGCATCATCTTGCATGGACGACACCAATCTGCATAAAAATCTACTAATACTAAACCTTTTTTTATCCCATTGTTAAAATTTGACTCTGTTAATTTTACTACTTTAGAGTCGGCTGTTTGTGCACTTAATTGCGGAATTGTAAATAATCCGACTAAAATCATTGCTGAAATTATTAATACGATTTTTTTCATACCTGCATTTTTATTAATTAAACTTATTTTACTTTTAAATTAACATATTCTTTAATCTCTTCTAAGTCCTTTGGTCCGAACCACTTTGCATCTTTATATCTTCTAAACCAAGTTAGCTGTCTTCGAGCATAATGACGTGTGTTTCGTTTGAGCAATTGAACAGTTTTTTCAAGATTTTGTTCATTACCAGTTTCAAAATAATTAAAGAACTCTGTATAACCAATTGTTTTTAAAGCGACAAGCCCTCTGTATTTATGTAAATGGTTTGCTTCTTTAATTAAACCATTTTTAATCATGTTGTCAACTCTATCATTAATCCTGTTATACAAAATTTCTCTATCTAAATCTATGCCAAGTTTTATAATATTAAAGTTTCTATTTGCAGTTTTATTTGTGCGGAATTGAGAAAAAGGTTTGCCAGTGGCTCTGTAAATCTCTATTGCACGTAATAATCTTTGCGGATTTTTAAGATCTACAATTTTGTAATATTCGGGATCAATCTTTTTTAACTCAAATCTGAGTGCTTCGATTCCATTGTTTTCGTAAAATTCAATAACTTCTTGTCTAATTTTTTCGTCATGATCGGGCATTATATCCACACCTTTACATATAGCGTCCACATACAAGCCGCTGCCACCAACCATAATTGCAATATCATTAGTTTTAAAATATTCGTCAAGTGCTGATATTGCTTCTGTCTCAAATTGGCTTATACTATAGTGGTCGTGAATAGATACATTATTAATAAAGTGGTGTTTTACTTTGCTTAATTGATTAGCGTCTGGTTTTGCAACTCCAATGCCAAGTTCTTTGTAAAACTGTCGTGAATCGTACGAAAAAATTTCTGCTCCAAAATATAATGCAAGTTGAATGCTTACATCAGTTTTTCCTACTCCTGTAGGTCCAAAAACTATTACAAGATGTTTGTTTTTATTCATTAAAGGTCGTAGTCATCAATGTTTTCAAAACCAAAATCTTCGGGATTATCAAAAAACTCATCAGGAGCTTCTTCATCAAAATCATCTGGAATTTCATCATCAATAAATACCTGTTTTGGAGCTTCTCCTTGTGAAAGTGTACAAACCGGAAACTCAATTTTTTTATCTTCGCATGTTTTCTCTCTAATATTGACAATCTCTATAAAAAATGATCGCTCCGAAAAGAAATCAAACAGATAAATGTATCGCTGAGCTTTTTTAGGATTCAAATCCGAAAGTTCGGTCTCTTTCATTAGCATTACTTCTGTTTGGAATTCTTCATCAATTATTTCTTCCACAATTTCTTGCAACTTATCCCAATTTTTATTTGATAAGTAAAAACTGCTCATTAATAAAGAATCATAATCGCATGACACTTGTATTGCATTGTGCAAATCCTCGAAAGTATTATCAGAGTATATCTCAATATCTCTAACAAATTCATCACTTTCAGCTGATATGAGTCGGTACTTAATAATCATAATTGCAAATTTAATAAAAATTCTATTGTGTCAATATTATCTGCATATTCATTTAATTTTGGCTGTTGTGTTTTGCCAGGTTGTATGCTGTTTTTGATTTTATCGTCAATACTTACAATACATTGGATATTTTCTTGATTGTTTTCTAATAAATCCTCAACATCTTGTATTTTGTTGTAATAACTATAGTGAAGCACTGAAATTGGCGAATGTAAATTGCTATTTTCTACTAAAAGACAATTTCCAAAATTAATATGCAGCATTTGGTTCATTGATATTATTGTGTATTGATAGACAAGATTGTTAGCATATTTATTATTATCAGCGACGCTCAAATATTTTTGAAACGCTTGTCCCATAAGGTCAAAATTGTAATTCTCAGGAACAAAAAGAGCCGAAATATTACGACAACCAAGTCCAAAATATCGAAAAACATCATCTGCTAATAACTCAAGTTCTTGTTTTGTCTCTTTGCCTGTTATTACTGCCACCGAATTACGATTATGACGTAATATTTTAGGATATCCACTAAAATAATATTCAAAATAACGATTTGTGTTATTGCTACCTGTTGCTATGACAGCATCAAAATCTACAAGTCTTTCTTCTGTCGCAATAATTTTATCAGATTCATCAATTATGGAGTCATTTATAAGCTCAATCACCCACTTCATCAGAATATTATCTTTTGACGAAAGCTTGACTTTTACTTGAGTTCCGCAAACAAACCCACAAATTAAATCATGAAGCCCCACTAATGGAATATTTCCAGCAGAGATAATTCCCAATTTTATGTTTTTATTGTTTTTATCTGAGATTTTATATTCAGATAACCATTTGTTTAGAGCCTCTAATTGTAGAAGTTTGCTCCATTCTTTAAGTGCAAATCTTACATTATCCTCAATAAACCAAGGATTGTGAATTTCGATTTTATTAAATCCTGGAAAATTTCCAAAGCTGCTATTTTTACAAACTTCATCAAAACTATTGCCTAATTCTGATAATATTTTTATTCTTTCTGATAAAATCATACTAATAGCCCGTTTCGTTCCAAGCCTCGTTAATCGCTTGATTTATTTCGTTCATGTCTTCAGGATTGCCAATGTACATGTATATCGTGAAAAGTGCAAGCAATATTCCGAGCGATAGCCCGATAATAGCACATATTTGTCCAGCTTTGAGATTGCCTATTGATGAAGTCTTGTATAATGTTGGATTTTCGTTGTACGAACGCTTTGCCTTAGGAATTAATGCTAATGCAATTATTGCAAGAATAGGACCGAGAAAAGGACCACAACAACATAAACTTAAAATAGATAATATTCCAAGTGTTAGTATCCCTCCCGAATTAGGAATTTTAATTTTAAATGTGTTAGGATAAGGATTGTTTGTTTGCTGATATGTGTTTGGCGGTTGCTGTGTGTAGTTTTGCTGATTTGCTTGTTGATTTGTTTGTTGCTGATTTTGTTGCTGATTTGCTTGTTGCTGATTTTGTTGAGCGGTAGTTTCCTGATTATTTCCATTTGGATTTATATTTCCAGCAAAACCTCTGTCTATAGATTCTTGTTGATATTCCTCTTGTCCAGGAATTGGTGGAATCTGACTTATCTCCGGAATATCAGGGCGTTTGTTGTTTTGCTCATTCGGAACATTGGTTTTGTTTTTATCGTTATTTTCGGTTTCCATTTGTAAGTATTTTAATTTTAAATAAATTCAAAGATATAATTTATAGATATGATTATTGCATTAATAATAAAAAAATATTTGAGTATAGCAGCTCCATGTTTAAACTCGAATTTTAAGTGTAGCACTAAAAAGCAGAACATTATAATTAAAGGTATAAGTGCAGGATAACTAATTATGCTTTCAATAACATTTCCTTTAATTAGCTCAATGATAGCTCTTTGCACACCACATCCAGGACATGGTAATCCAGTTATCTGTTTTATTGGACATGGTATCATATAGTGTTCAAGCCATTGAATCATGGCTCAAAATTAGCAAAAAATGGAAATAACTGCAAAGAATAATTTCGTTGTTTGATATCGCATCAGAACAATCAATTTATATGCGATGTTTTGTGATTCATTTGGGTATAAAACAAAATAATATTATTCGAAATACATCTAATCGTAAAAATTGGCAAAATTATTATTATGATTCAATAATTAAAATTGATGTTGATTATTCAGGTGTAAAACAATATATTATTGATAATTTAAAAAAAATGGGATTGTAATCAATGATGCAAATGCAGGTCAAAACCACGTAGATACGCACGGTCCTGCGTATCTATATGATGATACGTATCTATATGATGATACGTATCTATATGATTATACGTATCATCGTGGTTTTGCGTATTTACGTGGTTTTTCGTATCAATGGGGTTTTAAAAATACAACATATCGAAATTGTTTTGGACGAATGGGTGATAATGCCCAATCATATTCATATCATAATTGTTTTGCGGGATTATGGTTTTGATAATGGAATTTCAAACATTGGGGGTGTTGTAGGTCAAATTCATCTTTCGGCTCCGCTCAAGAACCATGAATTTGACCTACATTGCACCCCCGAACAATATCGTTTATATCGCCGAAACATGAGCCGCATTGAACCTGTTGAAATGATTATACCCAAAATTATGGGGAAATTTAAAATGTTAACATCAAAATATATAAATATTGTCAGAAATACCCTGGGATATAAAAATTGGCAAAATGATTATTATGATTCCACAATTAAAATTGATGTCAATTATCCAGGTGTAAAACAATATATTATTGATAATCCAAAAAAAATGAAAATTGCGATAAAAATTGTCCTTACCTCAACAAATATTTGCAACTTTGCACTATAAGTAACTTTGAATTTGTGATTACAAGTTATAATGAATATTAGTGGCAATTTTATTTGTAGATTTGTGCAGAGTTTATTAACCAGAAAAATCAGTTTGATATGAAGAATAAAGAACTTGTTCCTGAAGGTTTTAGCGAAATATTATTATACACTACGCCTAATGGTAAAGTAAAGGTCGAAATATACTTGAAAAATGAAACTATTTGGTTAACGCAGCAAAAAATTGCAGATTTGTTTGGGGTGCAACGTCCTGCTGTAACAAAGCACCTAAAAAACATATTTTCATCGGGCGAACTTGACGAAGAAGTGGTTAGTTCCATTTTGGAACATACCACTCAACATGGTGCAATTAAAGGGAAAACTCAGGAAGTAAAAGTGAAATTTTATAACCTTGATGCTATAATTTCTATTGGTTACCGTATAAACAGTACACAGGCAACGGCTTTTCGAGTTTGGGCAACTGAGCGTTTAAAGGAATATATCATTAAAGGTTTTACTATGGATGATGAACGATTTAAAAACCCATATAGTGTTTTTGGAAAAGATTATTTTGAAGAACAGCTTGCTCGTATCCGTGATATACGCAGTAGTGAGCGGCGGTTTTATCAGAAAATTACTGATATATATTCGCAATGTAGTGCCGATTATAATGTGGATTCACAAATCACCAAAGATCTTTTTGCAAGTGTTCAAAATAAATTACATTGGGCAATCACAGGTTAAACGGCTGCCGAAATTATAGTCTCGA
The DNA here is from genome assembly GCA_028702535.1 of Bacteroidales bacterium. Taxonomy (GTDB): domain Bacteria; phylum Bacteroidota; class Bacteroidia; order Bacteroidales; family ML635J-15; genus Bact-19. The sequence goes on along the minus strand of JAQVOR010000003.1, from coordinate 42,076 downwards.
GAGCTGATTGCTCTAAAGAATATATGGGTTTGACAACTTGGAAAAATTCACCAAAAGGAAGTATTCGTAAAACAGATGTTGGCATTGCTAAAAATTATTTAAGTGAAAAAGAACTTGATGGCTTAAATAGAATAGTAAACATGTATTTGAATTATGCGGAAAGTCAGGCACGTAAATGTGTGATTATGAATATGAAAGATTGGGTAATGAAATTGGATGCGTTTTTACAGTTTAATGAAGTAGCAGTTTTAAAACATCAGGGTAAAGTATCGCACGAAGTTGCTTTAGTACTGGCTGAAACCGAATTTAAAAAATATAGAATTATTCAGGATAAAACATTAGAAAGTGATTTTGATAAAATCTTGAAGCATCTTGCATCATCAAAAAAAGACAAAAAATGAGTAAGTCGAAAAAATTGGCAAAATGATTATTATGATTCCACAACTATAATTGATGTCTAACTCTGGTTTTTAAGCTTGAACATAACTTTTCCTCATTCAACTTGTCAAATATCCTAAAAAAACCGTATTATTGTAAAAGTAAAAATTATATGAGATGAAAAAGACACTATTATTATTCGTTTTTGTAGCATTTTCTGCTATAATTCTTAATGCCCAATATTTGCGTGGAGCTTTTAATTCATGGGGCAATACTGACCTAATGGAATTATATTACAGCCATTACAATATTACTATTGAGGTAGCTGAAGATACTTTAGGTGCAGGATTTAAAATAGATCAATATGCTGATTGGACTTTGCAATGGGGGTATCTTCCACCCGAATCGTACAATCCAATTGTGAATACATCCGAAGGGCAAATGAGAGGTAGCAACTCGGGAGATTCGCCAAATGATTTTACAAAGAGTTTCTATGCTGGTAAGTTTTACACATTTAGGCTCGAAGGTAATGAAACATGGTGGAATAGACGTTTTGTGATTATGGAAACAGATGCTGCTCCAGTCGAGTTACTAGCGGTTTCGGATAACAGCTTGTTGCAAAACGAAAACGAAGTTACTGTTAGTATTACGACTTCGGCTGAATTGTCTCCGCAAGAAACTATTTATATTAGATATACAACCGACGATTGGACTTCTTCATTTATTGTTGAATGTTCTGGTACTGCTACAAACTATCAAGGTGTTATTCCAGCACAATCGGCTGCAACAGTTGTAGAGTATTATGTTTTTTCGTCTGCTATGGTTTTAAGTTTTGTTACCGATAATACCGATTTTTCTACACTTAATGCTAATAATAATGCAGGAGATAATTATACTTATACTGTAATTTCGGCAAGTGCTTATGCTGAAGCGTCTGTTTCGTCAGATTTAATTGAGAATACTCTTAATAATGCGGAAATAAATATCGAAATATTTAACGATAGTTTTGTTGATGAAACAGTTGATCCTCTAAATATTACATTAAATAATGCTCCCACTGGTTTGACAATTTCTAATGTAATATATGTTGATGCAAATAATATTACAGTTGTTTTAGGATTTGATGGTACAGATTTTACTGATAATATTACAGATTTTTCAATTACAATATCTGCTGATGAACTTGCTGGAACTGATGCTTTAACTACAAATAATTTGACAATTTATGCTGATATAATGCATCAAGATATATATATGTGTAAAGTCTCTATGTGGGAAGGTGCTGGCGATGATACTTGGTATGATGAAGTAGATTTTAACGGACATAATTTTGGCTCTTTTAATTCTGGAATGTCATTATATTTTAAAACTGGACAGGTTTTTACTTGGCAGGATGCTTCAGGTGAAATAGTTTCGGCGGCAATGAATTATCGAATTTATAAAGATGAAGATACGCCCGGTGCATTTGTTAATGTTGATTTACCTTATTTTTCAGAATGGATTTCTGGAATAAATACTGATAAGCTTTGGTGGAACGATGCTCCAGACGAAATTGATATTAATTTGATAGACGGAGCAGTAGATGGAACTTATTTTCTCGAAGTTTATTATGAAGCTGAAACTGGTGGTGGAGCAACACTTTATCGTAATAATGCTGGAGCAAATTATATAGCTTCGTTTATAATTACATCAGATCCTATTTTAACTGCAACTCCTACCGAAGCTCTTACAGAAGAAAATCTTGATGGTATGGAAATAAGTTTAAATGTTCTTGATGATTATTTTGTAGATGCAGTTCTTGATGTTAATAATTTTACTTTAAATAATGCTCCTGTTGGATTAGATATTTCCGATGTAACTTATGTTGATCCTAATAATGCTACAGTAACGCTTTCTTTTGATGGAACAAACTTTGATGTCGATATTACAGACTTTAGTATTTCGGTTGCTGGAATTGAGCTTAATCTGGGAAATGCTCTTACTTCTAATTCAATGACAATTACTGCTATTGACGAAAGTATTACAATTCATTCTCACTTGTTAACCTCCGATAATTATCAAAGATATTTGGGTGATAATGCTTCGTATTGGATAAATATGGAGATTGGACAGCTTGAGTGGGACGGAGTTCAAATTGGTTTTGGTGTCATAGCTGATAATGCTGCTGAATGGAATTGGAATAACGCCGAATGGTACGAAGATGGCGAAGGAGATAACAAACGTGTTCATTCACTTATTACTCTTGCTAATGAAATTGGAAGTGTTTATTATGCTGGACGAGTACGAAACTCCCCTCAAGGATCATGGTTTTATGCAAACTCTGCCGATTGGTCTGAAGATAATGCTTTAAACGCTATTTATACAATTGAAACAATGGCACTGCCACCTGCTACAGCAGTGAATGCAGCCGTTTTAGATGGTACACGAATAAATTTGAATTGGACAGCCGATCTTAGTTTTACTAATGTTATGATACTTGCTAAAGAAACTGACGCAATAAGTACTGAGCCTACGCAAGGTGTAACTTATTCTGTTAGCGAAACTATTGACGATGCCGAAGTTATTTATAAAGGAAATGCTGCAAGTTTTATTCATTCAGGATTAATTAATAATACAACATATAATTATAAAATTTACACAATAAATAACAATTATTATTCTGCTTCAATTGATGCAACTGCTGCAACAAATGATGAGGAAGGCTGTACATTTACTTTAGATCTTGGTGAGGACATAAATGTTTGTGGTGGAAGCTCAGTTTTATTAAATACTAATTTAGTTGTGAAACCTTATGGAGATACTTTGACTATATATTTCAGTACGCTCGATAATGCTGATTTTGCTGCCCTCGATAAAATATATATGCACGCTGGTGTTCATTTGGCAGGTGGTACTTCCTGGGATTATGTCAGTGGAAATTGGGGAGACGATGATGGTGTTGGACTGATGACACAACATGATGTAAATACTTGGAAAATAACTTTAAATCCACTTACATATTTCGGATTTCCAGTTGAAAGTAATTTGTTGGGAATCAATTTGTCATTTAGAAACTTTGATGGAACTTTAACGGCAAATAATCCAGATACTGGCGAAGATTATTTTATTGATATGAGTGTTATGCCTCCAGTTGGCAGTCATTCTAATATTACAAATGATTTTATTCAAAGTCATATTACTGATATTATTTGGAGCAATGGTCAAACAAGCTCGTCTGTGTCGGTTAGTGAAGCAGGTGAATATTCTGTTATTGTTACTGATATTTATGGTTGTCTTGCTAAAGATACAATAAATGTAGGCATTCATCCATTGCCTTATGTTGAGCTTGGTGATGATCAAACCGTTTGCTCCGATACAGAACTTATACTTGATGCAGGCGAATTTGAAGAATACAGCTGGAGTAATGACAGTATTGGTCAAACTAATACAATAATAGAGTCCGGAACTTATGGTGTAACCGTTACTGATGAATTTGGTTGTACAGGATTTGATATTGTTAATATCGAATTTATAGACTATCCAATAGCAGAATTTTCTTATCATTTTCTTAGTGATTTGGAAGTATATTTTAGTGACTCATCTCAAAATGCAGTAGATTATTTTTGGGATTTTAATGGTGATGATGTTATTGATAGTAACACGGTTGGAGATGTTACTTATACTTTCTCTGAAATTGGTCAGTTTGCTACATCATTAACTGTTTCAAATCAATGTTCGGAAGATGTTTATTCGCAGATAATTTATGTTTTAGATATTGAAACTAACGAAATATCAAACATTAATATTTATCCTAATCCAGTATCAGAGATATTAAATATCGAATTTTTTGAGACAACATCTAATATTCAAATACAATTGTTTAGCATTGATGGGAAATTGATTTTTGATAAAAAATATGCAGGAACTGATGTGTATTCAATTGATGTAAGTAATTATAGTGCAGGAATTTATAATTTGGTAATTGGAATTGATAACATCAAATCAGAAAATAAAATAGTAATAAAATAGTAATAAAATAATAAATTATGAAAAAGACATTATTGATATTTGTAAGTTTACTTTTAAGTGCAATGCTTTTTTCTCAAACTCCATGGACAGGTAGAACATATTGTAAATTAATTTTAGATACAAAACTTATGGAAAACCCAAGCTGTAGTTTAGGAGGCGGTGGAGGAATAGCAGCTACTTGGGATAAAGTTTATGCTCATTTAGGTTTATGTACTTGCGATTTGCCAGGAGATGTAAGAGATTGCTCCTCAGAAACTGAAAATCAGAATTTTTGTTTTTCACAAATTACTCCTTTTCAATCGCTTGTGTGGCAGCATGTTGTCGGAAATTGGGGCGATATTGCTGAGGACGATGGTGTGGGTTTAATGACAGCGCAAGGTAATGGAGTTTATTCTATTGAATTTATTATTGAAGATTATTTTAGTAGTGCAGATGTTAGTACCCAACTTGGTGAAACAAGTGCAGTACCTTCAATGCCATGGAATGTGAATTTAGGTGGAAAACCCTATACAATGGGGATGGTATTCAGAAATATTGATGGATCCTCGTCTGGAAGAGATAAATTGTGTAAAGACTTATTTTTGGTGGACATACTTGGTAATCCAAAAGTGCAACAAGGCTCTGAAATCTTGGGCCCTGAATTCCCTGCAATAACTGTTGATATTCATGAAGCTGGAATTGACGAAATTATGACATTGAGCGATAACACTACAATTTATCCAAACCCTGCAAATAATGAATTTAATTTGAGTTTTAAAATAATCAAAAATAATACCGATGTGCAAATTAGAATCTTTGATACACTTGGTAAAATCGTTCTGCACGAAGTTTATAACGCACAAAATATAGGTTGGTATAATCATCAAATTAAAACCACAGGATTTGAGCAAGGGATATATATGTTGCAAATTTCATTAGATAATTATATATCTCACACAGAAAGAGTACAGGTAATTAAATAAAAATTTAAACTCTGTAATTAATATGCTAAAAAAATATCTATTTTTAATAATTGGAATTTTATTTTTTCCATTTATTGTAATATCACAGGTAATTTCGTGGGAACCTATTTATCCTACAATTAATGACACAATAACTGTTTATTATGATGCTTCGCAAGGTAATGGATTGCTTGCTGGGCAAGATACTGTTTATGCCCATACTGGATTATTAACTAATCTAAGTATAAATCAAAATGATTGGAAACATAAAATTGCTGATTGGGGAGAGGGCGATTCTATTTTAGTAATGGAAAATATTGGTTCAGATATTCATAAAATAAGATTCAAACCCCAGAAGTTTTATAGCATACATCAAAGCGAAACTGTAACAGATATTTGTTATGTGTTTAGAGATAAAGATGGCGATATTGCTGGAAAAAATTCTGATGGTTCAGATATTTATCTTCCATTATGGACAAATGATTTATATGCTCGTTTTACTGCTCCAATGATTTTTCCTTTAGTCCCAAACTCGGGCGAAAGTTTTGATATTACTGTTACTGCAAGAACCGAAGGAATGATAAATATTTTTCATGATGGTAGTCTGATTGCACAAGATTATGATTCTGTATTTACTACAAATATTATTGCAGCAGGAACAGGTAAACATTGGATTAAATTTGTTTATCAGTCGGGAGGTCATACACAAGTGGACAGCATTTTTTATTTAGTGCAACAGCCTGTAAATGTCGCAAATTTGCCAGCAGGAATTATTGACGGAATAAATATTATTGATGATAATACTGTCGTATTTTGTCTTAATGCACCGTGGAAAGAGCGTGTTTATATGATTGGCGATTTTAATAATTGGCAAATCGAAGCTCAGTTTCAATGTAATCGTACCCCCGATGGAGAAAGATGGTGGTATAGATTAGAAGGATTAGAAGCTGATACTGAATATCGATTTCAGTATTTGGTCGATTTTGATATAAATATTGCAGACCCATACAGCAAATTGTTGTTAGACCCGTTTAATGATAACGAAATTCATCAGGTTATTTATCCCAATTTAATTCCTTATCCAACTGGTATGACAAGCGAAATGGTGGGTGTGTTTAAGACTACTGGAAATGATTACGAATGGCAAGTTACAGATTTTGAAAAACCCGATAGTCGAGATTTGATAATTTACGAAATGCTCGTACGCGATTGGCATCTGTGGCATTCATATAAAACTGTGTTAGATTCTATCGACTATCTTGTTGGGCTTGGAATAAATGCAATTGAGTTGATGCCTATTAATGAATATGACGGAAATGATAGTTGGGGCTATATGCCAGCTTTTTTCTTTGCTCCCGATAAATGTTATGGGACTTCGGATATGTTAAAAGAATTTGTTGATGTTTGTCATCAAAACGGAATTGCAGTTATTGTGGATATGGTCTTAAATCATGCCAGCGGACAAAACCCAATGGCACGACTGTATTACAACAAAGAAAAACAGCGACCTACATGGCAAAACCCATGGTTTAATGAGTTAATTCCACATCCTTACGGATATCATAACGATTTTGACCATGAGAGCATTTATACCAAAAATTTTGTGGACTCAGTTTTATCATATTGGATTAGTGAGTATAATATCGATGGATACAGACTTGATCTTTCAAAAGGATTTACAAATACTGTTACAGTTGGATATGACGAAAATGGCGATATAAATTGGACAGATGTTGGTGCATGGGGAAATTATGATGTTGTGCGAGTCAATAATATTAAGAGATTAGCTGATAAAGTTTGGCAAAAACATCCTGGAACATATATGATTTTAGAACATCTTGCAGGATTTGACGAAGAAAAAACTTTGTCGGATTACGGTTTTATGCTTTGGTGTGGAATGGCTGCAAATGAACAGTATTCGCAAGCTACAATGGGATATCCCGATAATTCTGACTTTAAATTCGGAGTTTCGTACCAACATTATCAGGGAAATAGCTTAGGACAACATAATTTAGTAGGATATATGGAGTCGCATGACGAAGAACGCTTGATGTACAAATGTTATACTTATGGTAATGTGAATGTTGTAGGAAACGATACAATATATTCTACAAAAAATAAAGAAACTGCATTGGAGCGAATGGGACAAGTAGCGGCTTTCTTTTTTACAGTTCCTGGTCCAAAAATGTTCTGGCAATTTGGAGAACGTGGTTATGATTATTCTATAAATTGGCCCGGAATTGAGGATCCAGGAGCTACTCGTACAGATAAAAAACCTCCAAGATGGGATTATATGAAAGAAGGAGAGAGGCAATATCTATATAAAGTTTATAAAGCTCTTATTGATCTGAAAACTGATTATAATATTTTCCGTACATCAAATTACGAAATGAGTACTGCCGCTTATGATAAAAGAATTAGGCTTTGGGATGACGGATATGTTAACGCCGAAATGCAAGTCGTTGTTTTGGGAAATTTTAATGTTGTAAGTCAATCTGTTTGGCCAGAGTTTTCGCATGCTGGAGAATGGTACGATTATTTTACTGGAGATACTATTGTGATTGATGAAAATATGACTGAAGAGCAAAACTTTTCTTTCGATTATCAACCTGGCGAATTTCACATTTATACCGATAAAAGGCTAAGTATTCCTGATTTTACCCTTGATACTGCCTCAAACGAAAATTCAGTACCTGGAATTATTGGCGATATTTTTAACACAACCATATATCCAAACCCTTTTAATGAAAGATTTGTAGTGGAATTCTCTTTAAAACAAACTGAGAATGTTGAGATTCTAATATTTAATACAACTGGGCAGTTAATAGAGCAAAAATCTTATGCCGCTTTAAAAGGACGAAATAAATTTGAATTTTTACTTACTGATGAAAACCAAACAGGTAATTATTTTTATATGATACGAACGGGTAGTTCTGTTATTAGTGGGAAAATGATAAAATTGTAATATTGATAAAATAGTTTTCATGAAAAGAAAACCACGTTTAAGTTTTTGGCAAATCTGGAACATGAGTTTTGGGTTTTTAGGGATACAGTTTGGTTTTGGATTGCAAAATGCGAATGTTAGCAGAATATTTCAAACTCTTGGAGCCGAAATGGATACCATTCCGATACTTTGGATTGCTGCACCTATTACCGGTTTGATAATTCAACCAATTATTGGACATTTTAGCGATAATACATGGACAAGACTTGGACGACGAAGACCATATTTTCTTGCAGGGGCAATATGTGCATCAATTGGACTTATTTTAATGCCAAATTCCCCGACATTGTGGATTGCAGCCGGAATGTTGTGGATTATGGACGCTTCGATAAATGTTTCGATGGAGCCTTTTAGAGCTTTTGTGGGTGATTTACTTCCCGACGAACAGCGTACAAAAGGATTTGCTATGCAAAGCTTCTTTATTGGCACAGGAGCGGTTGTTGCATCTGCATTGCCTTATCTTCTTACTAATGTTTTTGGGATTCCAAATACTGCTCCCGAAGGTGTAATTCCACCCTCTGTAAAATGGGCTTTTTATACAGGTGGTATCGTCTATTTTGTGGCGGTGCTTGTAACGGTTTTAACTACAAAAGAATATTCGCCAGAAGAAGTTAAGGAATTTGAAGCCGCAAATGTAGAAAAAAGAAAAGCACAGAATTATTCGGATGAGTTTGCGAAAAATAGCTCATTTATTAAATTAAGCGGAATATTTGCTCTATTGGGCATACTTACTTTTGCTTTTGTGTATTTAAAAGACTTGGAGAAAGAAATTTATATTCTAGCAGCGATTTTGCTTTTATTTTCACTTCTTATGCTTATTAGCTGGGCTATGCGAAAATTTAAAGATGCAAAAAATGGACTTGTAGAAGTCTTTTCTGACTTGATAAAAATGCCCTCAACCATGAAACAATTGGCTGTAGTTCAGTTTTTTACGTGGCTTGCTTTATTTGCTATGTGGATTTATACAACCGCAGCAGTTACCGACCATATTTATGGAACCTCCGATACAAAATCTGTTTTATACAACAACGGAGCAGATTGGGTTGGAGTATTATTTGGCGTTTATAACGGAGCCGCAGCTTTATTTGCATTTTTATTACCTGTTTTAGCCAAATATACTTCTCGCAAAATTACTCATACCATTTGTTTGGTAATTGGTGGAATAAGTCTGTCATCAATATATTTATTTAGCAATCCTGATATGTTGATAATTCCAATGATTGGTGTTGGACTTGCGTGGGCAAGTATTTTATCAATGCCTTATGCGATTTTAACCGCTGCACTTCCCGAACATAAAATGGGAATTTATATGGGGATTTTTAATTTCTTTATTGTTTTGCCTCAAATACTTGCAGCCACTATTTTAGGTGCTATGACAAAACATTTATTCCATCAACATGCTATTTATACTCTTGTTTTTGGCGGTGTAATGCTGCTTATTGCTGGCATTGCTACTCTTTTTGTTAAAGATATGGGGGAGAAGTTTAATTAGTGCTTTTTATACTCACGACCAATTATTTTATTTTAATTTTGTATCTTCTAAATTTTGATGTAATATTACATTTATAAATTTTTTTAAAACTTACGACATGGAAATTAAAAACGGAACTCTTGTAACACTTGAATATGACTTGTTTGTTGATGCTTTTGATGGCGAACTTATAGAGTCCATAAAAAGTGATGAACCTGCAGTTTTTCTTTGCGGAAATGAAGAAATGCTCGAACCATTTGAGGAAAAGCTTATCGGACTTAAAGCTGGTGATAGTTTTAAATTTAGTTTAACTAAAGAAGAAGCTTATGGTGACGAGGACGAAGATGCTTATGCTGAGTTTCCTAAAAACATGTTTCTTGAAGAAGAAGGTAGCTTTTTGCCTGAAATTGGAGATTATGTTCCAATGGAAGACGAAGACGGAAATGTTTTTGACGGTATAGTTGATGATATTACTGAAGATTTTCTTATCATAGATTTTAATCATCCTTTGGCTGGCGAAGACTTGTTTTTTACTGGTACAATCCTTAAAGTAGAAGACGCACCAGCAGAATAAAAATAATTTTATAATAAATAAAAAAGCAGTTTCTTTTAAGAGACTGCTTTTTGTTGTAATATGCTTTTATTTTTAATTTTTTTGTCAAATATTTGCTTTTTTTGTACTTGTTTTTGATAAAACTAAACCTAGTTTATGTTTATCGCTAGCTCGCCCTTTTTTGTGGTAATTAAATAATAACTACCTTTGTTGTCATATTTTAATGTGCAGATAATGAAAAAAAACAATCAAGAAGACATGCTGGAGAAAATGAGGGAAATTGCATTGCAACACCCTAATAATATTCAGATAATTGAAACCAGCGTTGATTCAGAGATTCAAATAGAGTTTTTTGGGGCTTTGCAAAGAGTGTCGGATATGGAAGAGGAGTTTGATATTAAAGCATTGTATAATGAATTAATTTGTGAAGAAACTGCCATTGAAAGAAAAAAGGATATTCTTGCAATGCTCACAACGGCTGGCGAAGTCGAGAGTTTTAGATTGCTTGAGGATTATTTAAAAAATGCTAATGATGATATTAAAACTTGGGCTTTTTTGGCTTGTCAGCAGGGTAGAATGCTTCTTGAGTCTCGACTTTTAGAGGAATCTAAAATTTATATTGCCTCTGGTCTGGGGGGCAGAGGTCATAAGTTAAGATATGTTTTCGCTTTTGTCTCGCTTGATGGAACTTATGACGATTATCAAAAAAATATTATTATAGGTGAAATCGAATATTTCTTGAAAAAAAATGAAGGCGAAATTGAAAAAACTGAGTTTGTGCAAGAATTTACGCTTTGTACTGTTTTAGTTCCATTATATGTAAATCTGATTGATTTGATACAGAAAATTGTTGAGGAGATTAATCAATATGGTGGGTTTTTAAGAGAAAATGTTTTTATTACTAACGAAAAACCAGTACAGATAGAAGATTTGCAAAAAATATTTAATTAGCATTTTTAAATTTATATCCTAATATGACCAAGCATACTGTAAAAATTGAAAAATCATGGTGTAATCAGTTAGCAGAAGAGTTTGAGAGTGATTATTTTAGTAAATTAAATGATTTTATTGTCGAAGAGCGTTCTAAATATGAGGTTTTTCCTCCTATCTCTAAAATGTTTGCAGCTTTCGATTTTACTCCTTTTGATAAGGTAAAAGTCGTAATTATTGGTCAAGACCCTTATCATGGAGTGGGGCAAGCTCACGGTTTGTGCTTTTCTGTTTCTTATGGAGTTAAAATTCCGCCATCTTTGAAAAATATTTATAAAGAGCTTAATACTGATGTAGGTTTTGAAATTCCTAATCATGGTAATTTGGAAACTTGGGCAAAACAAGGAGTGTTTTTAATCAATGCTACTTTGTCTGTTCGTGCTCATACCGCTGGCTCGCATCAAAAAAAAGGCTGGGAAATTTTTACTGACAGCATTATCTCAATAATTAGCGAAAAACAAAATAATATAGTTTTTTTATTGTGGGGAAATTTCGCTAAAACTAAGGAAATATTGATTGATCAATCTAAACATTTGGTGCTTAAAGCTTCTCATCCATCGCCTCTTGGAGCTTATAAAAGCTTTTTTGGTTGTAAGCATTTTTCTAAAACTAACGAATATTTAATTAAAAATGGGATTGAACCGATAGATTGGGAGTTGCCTAAAACATCTCTTTTGTAATTATTTTAGTTTTTTTACAGAATTAATGTGTATTTTTGTTGTATATACTTTTATTAATGAGCAAATTACATCTGCTATCAAAAACTGTTTCTGAATATTTAAGACGCAAAATTACCCTTCTTTGTCTTGTGATATTCTCTGAAATCTAATCTTCTAATGTAATTTGTTGGATTTTTCTATTTTTTAAATTAACACAACTAAAATATTATGGATGCATTCGATTTGTATCTAAATGGTTTGAATAATAAAAACAAGCTTGATTTTGCTGAATTTAAGGAGATAAACTGGCTTAATTATTATCGTGATAGCGCACTAATAGATGAGCGAAACTCATTTGTTTTGGAAAGTAATAATAGTTCGCTTTTTAAAAATACAAAGCCCTATTATCGTGCAATATCGCCTGGTTGTAAACTTTGTGGAGAAGGTAAATGGTCGTGTCTATTTATTACAAACAAATGTAACGCTAGTTGTTTTTATTGTCCTGCTTCCCAAGAACAAGATGCAATTCCGACAACTCAAGGTCTTGATTTTCCATCGGCAGATGAGTATGCAGAGTATGTCAAGGCATTCGGTTTTAAAGGTGTTGCGTTTAGTGGTGGCGAGCCTTTGTTGTATTTTGATAAAACTCTCGAATATCTTAAAGCAGTTCGCAAAATTTGTCCTGATGTCTATATCTGGATTTATACAAATGGACTTTTGGCTGATAGGGAGAAAATGACCAAACTCGCTGATGCTGGACTTAATGAGATTAGGTTTGATATAGGTGCAACAAATTATAATACTGATAAAATCAAACTTGCATCGGGTTTGATACCGAATATTACTGTTGAGATTCCCGCAGTTCCTAAAAAAACACATTTGCTTCAGAAATTATTAAAAACATTGGAAGTATTAGGTGTATCAAATCTTAATTTGCATCAACTTAGATTGACAAATTATAATGCTCCACACTTATTTAAACACAATTATACATTTATTAACGCCGAGCGACCAATTGTGCTTGAATCTGAAATTAGTGCACTTGAAATTTTGAAATATGCCAAGGAAAACTCTATGGAGATTGGTGTAAATTATTGTTCATTTTATTATAAATATAGATTTCAAAAAGCTGGTTTTCGCAAAATTCTTGCAAATGGGGCAGGGGTTGCCCCTAATAATATTACCGAAAATGGTTTTGTGCGTAAAATTGAAAATAATAAATTAGAATATAATACATTTTCTATTTCACTTATTCCGTCCGAAAATTCAAAAAAAATAATCATTGGTAATATCAATTACTTTTTAAAAACTGAGAATGCTGGTTTTAAAATTGATTTTAATAATGAAGTTAGGGATTTTTTATCTGAAATACAATCTGGAAAACTGTTAATAATCCCAACTGATTTTGACAAGTTCGAGATTTATAGAAAGGAGTGTATAGAGACGGGCTTAAGGATGATTTAGGGGAGATGTAATCGGTTTTTTGTTCTCTCGCAGAGACGCAAAGACGCAAAGTTTGTTTGTTTTGTGTTCGTCTGTTCTTAATCTTTTTTTTGAGCCAAATATAAAATTTCTCGTTTATCGAGTCTATATCTTTCGATAAGATCATTGCTTAAATGATTATTAATGTTAAATTCTTCGACTATGAATCCAGCTTTTTTAATTCTTTCGGGATAATCTAATCCATGCCAGCGAACATGATCGTATTGTCCAAAAACTTTCTCACGTTCTTTGGGGTCGATAATATTAAGGTCTTCGTGAGTCTCTGAATATGAGTAGTTTATGGGAACTTGCATTATCGCTTTGCCACCAGGTTTTAATATTTTTAAAATTTGTTTCATGGCATCGACGTCGTTTTCCACATGCTCTAAAACGTGATTGCAAATTACCCAATCATAAGTATCGGCAGGTAATGGAATATCCATAATATCGAAATGAATGTCTGCGAGAGGTGAAACAATATCGCCAGTTGTGTAATCGAGATTATCTGCTTTTCGAAATTTTTTGTAAAATGGCTGTTCTGGAGCAATATGTAGGACTTTTGCTTGTTTTGTAAAAAAGTCAGAATGTTCTTTTAGATATATCCACAAAAGTCTGTGTCGTTCTAAGGATAAACAATTTGGACATAAACGATTAACTCCTGCTTTATTGCCATAAGGTAAAAATTTACGGAACTGCTTACCACAAACAGGGCATTCAACTTTATTTCCAATATAAAATGGACGTACTAAAAATGAAAATAGCTTCGAAAACCTTATCATTAAAGGTCTGGGAATATGTCTTACAAAAAATCTTATTAGTTTTCTCATTAGCTTAAAATAATCTTTTCAGTTTTGTCATTTTCTGCATTTACCTCAATAAGATAATCATGCATAACGAACCAAATATATGTTTTAATATTTTGATATCCCAATTCGCTTAATAGCTGAGCATAATTTTGTGTTTGTTTTATATATTGTTGTTTTTCAATATCTCCGAATTTATAGTCTATTATAATTAATTCGTTATCCTTTTCCATTATTCTATCTGGACGGCGAATTTTACCCTCACTGCTTAATATTTCAGCTTCGTTATAAATTTTATATGTACCATCAAACCATGGTTTAATAAAATTATAATTTAAGGTTTTTTTAATTTTTAATTTGTAATTATTAACTTCATCTGTACTAATAATACCAGTGCTACTAAGTTTTAATAGTGCTTTATCGAGGTCGCTTGCAAGATTGATGTTTTCGTAGATTTTGTGCATTTTTATCCCTTCGATAATATTTGAATCAGTATTTGATTCGTGAGCGTCTTTTTCGTAAAAAGGCTTAATTTTAATTTGTTTGTCAGGGATAAATACATCATACGATTTGATATAGTTTTGCTCACTCTCGGTTTTTACGGTATTAGGAATATTGCCGCATTTATATGTAGTTAACTCATCGCTGCTTGTAATATCAAATTCGATAGTGCTATTTGTTATTAGTTTATCAATTCCATTATTAAGGATACTTGCAACACTTGAGTTTGTCGAACAGGCTTTTTGTCCAGCAGATATAAACAATCCTATACGAGCTCTGGTAAATGCGACATACAGCATATTGAAAGACTCTATAATTTGTTTAAATTTAAAATCATAATAATCTTTCTCAAAAATACTGTTTGCAAGTTTTGAGTCGAAATTTGCAGGCCACGCAGGCAGTACGTTAAAAGGATGGACTTCGGGTTTTACCCAAACTGTATTATTATATTTTACAAGTCCCCAATCAGTAAATGGGATAAAAACAAAATTTGCATCTAATCCTTTTGCTTTATGAATTGTAATGATATTTATTGCATTTTGCTTTTCGGGTATGCGTAAATTCTGGTTTTTTCCTTTTTCTTCCCAATATTCGAGAAATTTATTTACTTCGGCATGATTATTTTGCGAAAAGTCGTGTAGTAAGTCTCTAAATGAATTTAAAAATGGGACATTTTCCTCTGATTTATTCAAATCAAGTATTTTGATTAGCGAGTCGCAGGTTTCGTGCAAAAGTTTGTAATTGTAGCTTCGTTTTATTGGTTCAAGATTAGTTTCGAGATACTCTCCAAAGGTTTCTTTATCGAATATAATTTTCTCTTGGTTCTTGAGTTTTTGCTGAACATAATACGCATAAGCTGCTTCGTTAAACGCAAGTTCGTTTGTTTGTAGGGATAAATATTGCAAGCACGAAATTATAAGTTTTACAGCTTTGTTTGACGAAATAAGTAAGGCTTCGGATGAGATAACATCATAAGATACGCCAAGTTTTGCATTTTCTGATTGCGAATGTCTGATGATTTCTTCGGCGATTGTTGTCCCATCTTTGTTGCTGCGCACAAGTATCATAATCTCTCCTGGACTGTAATTTTTTAACTGAATATTCTCTATTTGCAGTATCATATTTTTTATGATGTCGCCTTTAGTGTCTTCAGTTTCATTAAAAATGTCGATTTGTACTGCCGATGCAAAATCTTTTTGTGCATTTTGTTTAATTTCAGCATAAATAGAGTTTGTAATCAAGTCGCCTGTAATTGATTGGAATTTTTCTGGAGTATCTGTATTTACAGAGTTTTTTAGAATTTCGGCAGCATTTTTAAAAAACTCATTATTAAAATCTACAATTGTTTTGCCACTTCGCCAGTTATCTAAGAGCGGTATTTTGGTATATGATTCTGGGAACTCTTTTTCTACGTCCAATGCTAAAAGTTTCCAGTCGCCGCCTCTCCAGGAGTAAATAGATTGTTTTAGGTCCCCTACCAGAATATTCGCTCTTCCTTTTTCGTCAACCGATAAACTTTCGCTTAACAAAGGTTTAAAAGAATCCCATTGTATTCGGCTTGTATCCTGAAATTCGTCAATAAGATAGTTCTCATAAAAGCTACCCATTTTTTCGTAAATAAAAGATGATGAATTTTGTGTGGCAATCTCGGATAGAAATACTGGGACTTCTGATATTAGGAACTTGCCTGCCTCGAAAAGATTTTTGTGAACAATTTGTAAGGACTTGTTGATTAATGCCGTATAAGGAATCTGTTTTTTTATGATTTTACATGTATAATAAATATTATAGTGTTCAATATAGAAATCTAATAATTCTTGTGAAATTTGCATTAACTCGTTGGTAGCTAAGTTTAAAGGTTCTTTGTCAATATCAGCTTTTTTGAGCCATTTTTCTATAATGTCAATGTTCTTAAAATGTTCGTCTATTTTTAAAGGAGCATCTTTTAATTTCTGTTCAGTTGCTAGCATACGTTTAATTATACTGCTTGCGTTGCCACCACTAAAATCTACAAGTTCTAATTTGTTGTCTTTTAAGGTTTGTTTAAGTTTATCAGATAGAGCTTCAATGCCAGAAATAAACTCACTTTCGAGAGTGGTTAGTTCATCTGAAAAATTTTTAAGATTATTTTTATCTGTAAAAAAATCATTGTATTCGTTTTCATAACTTCGATAATCTGATTCTAAAATCATTTTAAGGAAGCTTTTCAGATTGTATCTAAAATCCCACTTATTGGAGTTGTCGATGTTTTGTTGAACTAATGCTATTATATTGTTTTTAAGCTCTTGGTCGGTTTCACTTTGGCTCATTAAATCGTCAACTGCTTTGCTGATAATAATATCTGTGTCAAGCTCTATTTCGTAATTATATTGTATTCCAGTTTCGCGAGTAAAGTTCCTAACAATTTTTTGAAAAAAACTGTCAATTGTTAAAATTGAGAAGTGTGAGTAATCGTGCAGTATTTCTTTAAATATTTTTTTTGACTGGTTTAAAATAGTGTCTTTTGGTAAACCTGTAAAGTCATGGATTTCGTCGATTCTATTCTTGGATTTACGCTCTGTAATATTGTGCATTTCTTCAACAATACGGGTTTTCATTTCTTCGCATGCTTTATTTGTAAAAGTAACTGCGAGAATATTTTTATGTGCCTGATTTTTTGAAAAAAGCAGCATTATGTATTGTCCAGAGATATTATGAGTTTTACCAGACCCCGCTGAGGCAGAATATACTAGGAGTTTACCCATATTAAGGCACTGTAATTGTGACTTTTTCACATTCAAACACATCGGCGGTGTAACTCCACTCTTCTCCTTCGTAGTAACAGTTTATGTTGTGTTTGCCAACTGGTTTTTCGGTCTCTTTAGTTTCGTTAGGTTTTAGACTAAACACTTTAAGATTATCGACATAAACTTCAATATCGTTTGTGAGATTATTTGTTACGATAATTGTGCCTGTGTGATTTAATTCACAATTGTTTTTTACTCGGCATGATAGTGATAAGCCTAGTGTCAATATTAAAAATAGAATAGTTGCTTTTGTTTTCATTATCGTTAAATTTATTGTTCCCAAATTTATGAAAAAACTATGAATATACAAAGTTTTGTTTTGTGATAGAAAATTATAGTGATTAATTTCAGGCGAACTCATACTATTTTAAACATTAATATTGGGAAATATTGTATATCTCCCTTCGACCAACTCAAGACATCGCTTCTAAACAATTTGTCTAAGATATTAAAATTAGAGTATGCGTTTGCCCTGTGATTAATTAGAATAAATAAATAAATTTTGATGTTTAGTTCCTCTCTTACTTCGTGGTTTTAACGGAAGACTACAAGTCAAAATCTAAATATATTGTTTCAATTATATTATCAATAATTACCAATAATACATTAATAAACTACTGTTACAATACCATTATAATGTTGCCCGTTTCGATAGAGATCAACCGTATAAATATAAGAACCTGTTGGCACAAATTTACCATTATAAGTTCCGTTCCAAGGTTCAGAATTTCCACGACCAGCAAAAAGTTGCTGTCCCCAACGATTAAACACATTTATATAAGCATCAGGAAACATTTCAATATTTTCAATAATCCATGTATCATTTATACCATCAGTATTAGGCGTAAATGCATTTGGAATTTTAATACAATCCTCGTCAATATCCTCTATCATAACAGAACGAAGTTCATATATACATTGATTTGCATCAGTAATCGTAACAAGATATGTTCCTTGTGTAAGTCCATCCAAATAATTCACAGGAGAAGCCCCACCATTCCAGCTAAACAAATACGGAGACGTGCCTCCAATAACATTAATTTCTATGCTTCCATTATTATTCCCAATACAAGTTGGTCTTGTATAAGTATATGTAGCATCAATTGCACTTGGTTCAAAAATACTTGCAATTGTATCAATAATGCAGTCGTTTGCATCAGTTACTAATAAACGATATTGTCCTGCATAAAGATTATTCAAATTAGCGTCTGTTGAAGTAAATTGGTCATACTGCCAAAAATAAGTGTATGGTGGCGTTCCTCCAAAAGCTTGAGTATTCAACAAACCACTATTTTCGCCATAGCATGCTATCCCATTAATATCAAGAGTCAAGTTTAGAGGATTTTCAGGTTGAGGAACATCAATTTGTGCTGTTACTGAACAATTATTATTATCAGTAACTGTTACCAAATATAGCCCAGAATACAAACCTGTAATAGTATTTGATATTTCATTATTTGACCACAAATAAGAATACGGCACTGAACCACTAGATGCAATCGCTGATGCACTACCTTCATTTGATCCGTAACATAAAACTGAAGTAGAACTCATCGAAACTTGAATTTGACCAGGCTCATTAAGATCATAAGATGCATATCCAGTGCAACCCCAATTATCAGTAGCACTTACAGTATAAAAACCTGCTCCAATATTTGAAATTATATCTGTAGTGTAATTATTTGACCATAAATAATCGATAGGATTGGCTGCTGCTGAAGCATTCACAATTAAAACAGCATCATTATCTCCAAAACATGATATTGGATGTGTTTCAGTTATTGTTAAATTGATATGACCTTGAATACCAACACTTGCAGTATTAGTGGCAGTACAACCATTTGTGTCTGTAACTGTAACTTCGTAAATACCTTCCGTAAGATTACTAATTTGTGAGCTGTTTTCAGCATTTGACCACCAATAAGAAAATCCACCGCTACCGCCATCAGCAGTAGCTATAACTGAGCCAAGTGTTACTTCGCATACAATGGGTGTTGCATTACATGAAACAGTTAATTGTGGAGATTGCTGGATTTGAATAGTCTCTATTATTTGACACCCATTTTGGTCGGATACTGTTAAAGTATAAAAACCTGCTGGCATAAAATTTATTGAAGCTGTAGTACTATGATTATCATCGCTCCATAAGTAGTGAATAGGCATTGTCCCACCCGAAACATTTGCCAATGCAGAGCCATTAGACTCTCCATAACATACTACATTATCAACATCAATTGTCATTGAAAGTTGTTGAGGTTCTGGAATTGTTACACTTACATTATCTGTACATCCGTTAGCATCTGTTACGGTGTAATTATGTGTTCCTGCATTGACAGTAAATGTTCCTGTTCCAGTATAAGGCGTTGTTCCGCCTATTGCATTTACTGTTACTACAGATGTTTCACCATTACATAATATATTTGTTGATACTGCACTTGCTTCTAATAATAATGGTTCGCTTACTGTAATACTTGTTACGGAACTACATCCATTAGCATCTGTTACAGTATAATTATGAGTTCCTGCATTGACAGTAAATGTCCCTGTTCCAGTATAAGGCGTTGTCCCACCTGTTGCACTTACTGTTACATCGGCAGTTTGACCATTACACGAAATTGTTGTTGCACTATAACTTGCTATTAGTTCTGTTGGTTCAGAAATTATGGCATTAGTAAGTCCTTGACAACCATGCATATCTGTTACTGTAATATCGTAAGTTGCTGCACTTAACCCGGATATAGTATAAGTTAAATTACTTGTTGTTGTGTTTCCTGTTCCCCAGTAAATAGTATAATCTGGTGTGCCTCCAGTTATTGTTACTTCAATCTCACCATTATTGTCTCCATTACAACTGATATCACTGATAACTGAACTTGTAACATTTAATCCACCGTCATCAATTATGCTTACTGTTTGTGTTGTGCTGCATCCATTATTGTCAGTTATTGTTACAATATAATTACCTACGTTAAGAGAACTTGCTGTCCCTCCCGAAACGCTTTCTGCTGCTGTTGGCCAAGTATAAGTATAATTTGGAGTTCCTCCACTAGCTGTAACTGTTGCTGAACCTGGAGTTAAACAATTTTGATTTACTAATGCTGTTATGCTGCTATTCAATTCTGTAGGCTCTGTAATTGTTACACTTACATTATCTGTACATCCGTTAGCATCTGTTACGGTGTAATTATGTGTTCCTGCATTGACAGTAAATGTTCCTGTTCCAGTATAAGGCGTTGTTCCGCCTATTGCATTTACTGTTACTACAGATGTTTCACCATTACATAATATATTTGTTGATACTGCACTTGCTTCTAATAATAATGGTTCGCTTACTGTAATACTTGTTACGGAACTACATCCATTAGCATCTGTTACAGTATAATTATGAGTTCCTGCATTGACAGTAAATGTCCCTGTTCCAGTATAAGGCGTTGTCCCACCTGTTGCACTTACTGTTACATCGGCAGTTTGACCATTACACGAAATTGTTGTTGCACTATAACTTGCTATTAGTTCTGTTGGTT
Source organism: Bacteroidales bacterium (assembly GCA_028702535.1). Classification (GTDB taxonomy): domain Bacteria; phylum Bacteroidota; class Bacteroidia; order Bacteroidales; family ML635J-15; genus Bact-19. The sequence continues at coordinate 20,976 of JAQVOR010000003.1, read as the reverse complement.
CAGAAATTATGGCATTAGTAAGTCCTTGACAACCATGCATATCTGTTACTGTAATATCGTAAGTTGCTGCACTTAACCCGGATATAGTATAAGTTAAATTACTTGTTGTTGTGTTTCCTGTTCCCCAGTAAATAGTATAATCTGGTGTGCCTCCAGTTATTGTTACTTCAATCTCACCATTATTGTCTCCATTACAACTGATATCACTGATAACTGAACTTGTAACATTTAATCCACCGTCATCAATTATGCTTACTGTTTGTGTTGTGCTGCATCCATTATTGTCAGTTATTGTTACAATATAATTACCTACGTTAAGAGAACTTGCTGTCCCTCCCGAAACGCTTTCTGCTGCTGTTGGCCAAGTATAAGTATAATTTGGAGTTCCTCCACTAGCTGTAACTGTTGCTGAACCTGGAGTTAAACAATTTTGATTTACTAATGCTGTTATGCTGCTATTCAATTCTGTAGGCTCTGTAATTGTTACACTTACATTATCTGTACATCCGTTAGCATCTGTTACGGAAATATTGTAAGTTCCATCGCTAAGCCCAGTTATGGTATAATTGTTCGATGAGATAGTTGTATTTCCTGCTACCCAATCTATTGAATAATCAGAAGTTCCATTGCTAATTGTAAGATCAATAGAGCCACTATTACTTCCGTTACAAAGTGGATTATTTCCCAAAACACTTGCAATTGGATTTGGAACAATTGTGATTGTCATTGTAGTATTTGCTGCACATTGACCAGCATCTGAAATAAATGTGTACTCAGTTGTCGCTGTATTGTTTATTGTAGGCGACCATGTTCCAGTAATCCCCTCTGTTGAAGTTGTTGGCAATGCTGGAATTATTGCTCCTGAACAATATGGACCAACCGCTGCAAATGTTGGTGTAACATTCGGAGTAATTGTAATTGTCATTGTAGTATTTGCTGCACATTGACCAAGTGTTGGAGTAAACGTATAAGTGTCTGTACCTGAGGTTGTTGTAGAAATGGATGCAGGTGACCAAGTTCCACTTATTCCATTTGTTGAAGTTGTAGGTAAAGCATCTGGTGTATCACCTTCACAATATGGTCCTAATTGTGTAAAGTTTGCCGTAATATTCAAATCTATATTTACAATTGTACTTACACAATCAGTTGTTCCACAAACACCAGAATATCTTGCGTAATAAGTTGTTGATGAAGTAAGTGTTTGCGAAATAACTAGAGGATTACCAGTTCCAATAGGAGTTCCGCCACAACTAGATGTAAACCACTGAACTTCACCTCCAGTTCCTAGATCTCCACCACTAGCCGTTAATGTAATATCATTTGTTACACCAGAACATACTTGATTCGGATTTGCAGTAGCCGATGTTGGCGGAGAAAAAGGAATTACAGTAACTGAAATAGGAACTCTAACAGAGATGCAACTACCACTAGACGAGGATACCCAATAAGTTACATCAGAAGTCAAAGCAGGAGTAGTATAAGTTGCACCAGTATGAAGAAGCGTTCCTCCTGTTTGGCTATTATACCAATAATAAGTTGAGCCAACTCCCCCACTTGCAGAAAGTACTGTCGATTCTCCTTGACAAACATCAGTATCTCCACTAATAATTGGGGTTGGAATTATATTGAATTCCCAAATTGTATGACTTCCATAATGTGGACCAACAAACGAACCATCATAATATGCACCTCCTCCAGGATTTACAGTCGTTTCTGTTTGCGAATATGAACATGTAGTAAGATAAAGTCTATCCTCAAAAGCAGAAAAACTAATATTAGGAACTGAAGTTTCATTTCCAATATATGATGACCATTCGGCTGCATAATTCTCATCAAACTGCATTAAATAACTTTGACCGCCTGAAGATTTATTGTAATGGCCTGGAAGTGGTATAGTCGTGTAAGAATTTGTTCTTGCACATACGATAAATTTATCGCATGAAGTAAATTTTCCATCATACAATAAATCTCCACCAGAAGGGTCTCCACCCCAATAAGTAGCCCATTGCATAAGTCCATTATTTGAAAATTTTAAAATAAAACTACCAAAATCATTAAAAGAACCTCCTGAGTTATTTACATTAGAAGGAGCTGTTTTATTGTATGCTCCCGACATAGTGTGTAAAGGTAGGTTATCACTATTAGTACCACCTAAAACAACAATTTCATTTAATTTATTTACAACTATGTTTGTACCATTTCCCATTCTACTTCTAATACCGTCATAAGCATTTCCTCCATACAGCGTATTCCATGCTAATGCACCAGTATTACTAAACTTTCCTATCATAATATCTTCAGAAGCATTAGCAGATTGATAATATGCACCTCCACCAGGATTTATAAGATGTTCGTTTGAAGCATTACTAGTGCTACTACTCCAACTAACTTCTGATACGAAAAAGATATTATTTGAATTATCAAATGCGACATGACAATCCTCTTGTGTGCCTGGACCTCCTAAAAAAGTTCCCCAAATTTGATTATAAGAACTATTTAACAACATTAAAAACAGATCCGTAAAACCTCCATTTACTGATTGATTATATGCCCCAGCCCTATTAACAATATGACTGGAAATTACTCCCCAATTATAAGCATGAAGAATTATTGCAACTTGACCACTAGAGCTAACTGCAATACTTGGGTGTGAAGATGTGTGTCCAGGTATATTAGTGCAGTGTTTTAACTCACCTGTAGTTTTATCAAATCTTGCATAATATGGTTTTGTTGAGCCTGGGTTATAATAAAACCCGCCTCCATTCAAAAAAGGTCCATTTGATGCTAATTCATCTCCCACAACATGAAGAATGTTTTCATGAACAACCAAAGGTTCTGTTCCTAGTTGCCAATCCATGCTCGAATTACTACCACCAAAATAAGTACCCCAAACTAACTCCCGATTAGGATTAAATTTTGCAATATATAAATCATTTAAAGTATAATTCTGTATATAAGCAGAGCCACCAGGATTAACAATAGGATAATCGTTTACTGAATTGTTGCAATATCCTGAAATAAATAAATTCCCATCATCATCAGAAGCATTATGGTCATAACTTATTTGTCCATTTGAGCTTACAGTTTCATAATATGTCATCCATGTAATAGTAGGATCTATGATTAGTTTATTCGAATTTTTATAATCACATTTAAAACTTATAATATCGTTATTTAATTCATAATATACCTCAGCATTTTCCTTTTTATTATCGTTATAATATGCCTCAGGAATATTCTCTTCAAAATCGAAAAATTTTGTTTTTACTATTACTTGTCCATCAATTATTTCTAAAGAATTAGCTCCATTATATTTTATTTTAACATCCTCAATATTTGCTCCTTTATGTAATATCACATCATATTTTAATCCACCTTCATATTGATTAAAAACAACATCTATATTTGGATAGATATTTTTGTAGCAGATACTTTTATAAGAGCCAACATTTGTAATATTACTACGTTTATTAAGGAAATAATTAAGATAATTTTTGTTTTTTTCTCCTGGAATAATTTTACAATCATTTGTAGCTCCAATAAATTCAATATCTATTCTCTGTACCTCTCGACCTAGAATTTTATATATACTATCAATTGCATTTTGATCTCCTTCGTACCTGCTAAAATCAAATTCATCTAAACTAGCAAACGTACAAACGACACGATTGCTTTCGAAAAACATTGAATTATTATTACTAGCATACAGATATTGAACTTCTGGGTGAAAATTTTCGTCCCAATCTAAAACTTGCCCCTTATTCTCAATAAACTGAGAAAATACCGAAATATTAAAACAAACTAAAAAAATAAAGCATAAATTAGTAATTTTTCTCATATCAACATATTCAATTGTTCTTACAATAATTATAACAAAAGTTACAATTAAAAAATCTCCTACCTAAAACTTATAATATTTGTAAAATTAATCAAAGTTTTATTAAAATTATCATAATACCTAATATATTATAACAAATTTTATAGTCAAACGAGGATTGTTGATATAAAATGTCGGATTTTATTTTGTTTAGCGTAAAATCAATAAACAAATGTGTATCTGCGATAGAGTTGTATTTAAGTTAATAAAACTAGTGTTTATTATCTAATAAAACCGATGCGACCCTTATATGTAGCATCAAAATTCTCAATTACTGCAATAGCTATTTGGTCGGAATTATCACAAGTTGAAGATATTGTATAATTAATAATATGTTTCCCAACTCCAGTATTTGAAGGATTAAATAAGGGATTGTCAAACAACAAACTAGTCATTTTGACTTGCTCTTTTGCCGGTTTTCTTTGTTGCAAAATTAACAAAGGCTGCACTGCGATGCCCTGAGCCTGCCTGCACTGCGATGCACTGAGCCTGCCGAAGTGAGCAACGCCTAAGTGTCGAAGTGAGTTTTTATCGAAGTGGGCAAGCTATTAGCTAAATTTTGCGTCTCGAAAAACAACAAAAGATCTTCGTCAATTCTGCATACTTTATTATTTGACAAACCCTAAGCATGTTGGGGAATCAATGCTATCTATCAATAATAGAAAACCACCCATTGCATAACTGGTACAACCATCAATACTTAAAACAGAAGTAACCGTATATGAGGTAGTTAAGCTAGGGTAGTATTCCAAATATATGGATTATTTGATCTTGTAATAGTATTACGTGTTGGTCTATCTTCATAATTAGAGTCAGCAAGAACCATGTTTATGAGTTATGTTTCGATGTTCTTATATTTATAAATTCCTAAATTCCTAAAAAATCAATAATAAAGTCTGGAACAATTGCTCCTCACCACACTCACTTGGATTGGTAATCTTAGGGACAATTCTCAAAAATTATAAGCAAATAATTTAAGCCAAAACTAAAATTTCATAAAAACTTAGTATCTTCGCAGTTGCAATATAATAATTGCAATAAATTTTGGTTAATTAAATGAAAACGATGAAAATACAATTCATAATTGTGATGTTATTTTTAGGAACTGTACTTTTTGCACAGGTTGCACCTAATAAATATTATATTGAGTTTACTGACAAAAACAACAATGGATACAGTCTAGATAATCCCGAAGAGTTTCTTAGTGTACGTGCTTTGCAGCGTAGAGCAAATCAAGGAATCTTATTGTCAGAAAACGACCTCCCTGTAACGCAAACTTATGTCGACTCCTTGGATGCTCTTGGTTTACAGGTACTTAATACATCAAAATGGTTTAATTCAGTCACTGTTTATACGCTTGATAGTACGCTTATTGACTCTATAACATATTTAGGTTTTGTTAGTAATTCATTAAAATATAAGCCTTATCCAGAAGGGGACACACGAGAAGTTAATCAGCGATATAAAAAAATACTTGAGACAAATCTACGAAAGGAAAGTCTAGACTATTATAATTATGGAGATTGTGCCGTTCAGATTAAAATGACAAATGCTCACAAACTGCATAACGAAGGCTATCGTGGAGAGGGAATGATGATAGCGGTTACTGATGCTGGTTTTACTGGATTACCAAATCTTCCGTCTTTTGATTCTCTTTATAATGACGATAGAGTATTGGCGACAAGAAATTTTGTACATGGAGGTGATACTGTATATAGTTATAGTACTCATGGTATGAGAGTATTATCGATTTTGGCGGCAAATTATCCTGGTAATTTAGTAGGCACTGCTCCTGAAGCAACATATTTATTATTAATGTCAGAAGACCCTGCATCTGAAACATTTATTGAAGAGTTAAATTGGATAGCAGCAGCCGAATATGCCGATAGTTTGGGAACTGACATTATTAGTGTTTCGTTGGGATATGTAGATTTTGATACACCCGAATTTAATCATACTTACCAAACTCTTGATGGTCGTCATGCTATAATAAGTTATGCAGCAACTATTGCAGCTCGTAAAGGAATGATTGTTGTTGCTGCCGCTGCAAATAGCGGTGAAGATGAAACACATCCATGGATTGCAGCACCAGGAGATGCCGATAGTATTGTTACCGCTGGTGCAGTTTGGCCTGACGGAAATTATGCGGCTTTTAGTTCAATTGGTCCAAGTTATGACGGAAGAGTAAAACCTGATCTGGTATCAATGGGAGGGGGAACATATAACCAAAATACTGACGGCTCAATAGGAAATGGAAATGGAACTTCTTTCGCAACTCCTTTGTTATCTGGAATGATAGCCTGTTTATGGCAAAAATTCCCTAATAAAACTAATATGCAAATTATTGAAGCTGTTAGACAATCTGGACATTTGTATAATACGCCAACCGTTTATCTTGGTTATGGAATCCCTAATTTCGAGCATGCTTCAACCATTCTTGATGTTGGTGAGTATAAAGCTCCTAATAATAGTTGCTCTGTCTTTCCAAATCCATTTAGTAAGGACTTTTCAATTCAATTTAATAATAACCCTGGAGATTCTATAGAAGTTTCGATTTTAGATATTAACGGACGAAAAACATACTTGTGGATGGAGCATATTGCTAAAGAAAAAAATACTATATTCAAAATTGATGATTTGCAAAACTTTAAATCGGGTATCTATATAATTGCTATTAATTTAAATAATAATAGATTTTCCGAAAAATTGATTAAATATTAATATAATGCCTAATTCTGCTTTAACTCTCATAGAATTAAATCAAAAAGTCAAATTTGCAATTGAACAAAAATTTGATGCGCCCGTTTGGGTAGTAGCAGAAATTAATAGCATTAATAGGCATCGCAGCGGACATTGTTATCTCGAATTTATTCAAAAAGCACAAACCAACGATCAGATTATTGCAAAAACTAGAGCCACAATTTGGGCAACTCAATTTAGAATGATTGAATCTTATTTTCTGTCTGTTACTAAAAGTCGTCTCGAAGCGGGATTAAAAGTTCTTGTTAAAGTAAGCGTTGATTATCACGAGCTTTTTGGACTTTCTTTAAATGTTAGAGATATTGATCCAGCTTATACTCTTGGCGATCTCGAAAGACGTAAAAAAGAAATTATCAATAGATTGGTTGCCGAAGGCGTTTTTGATATGAATAAAGAACTCGAAATGCCATTAGCAGTTCAAAATATTGCAGTAATCTCGTCATCAGGAGCAGCAGGCTACGAAGATTTTATTAATCAACTGGATAAAAATAAATACAAATATAAATTCTCAATCACACTTTTTGAAGCCGATATGCAGGGTAATCGAACCGAAGAAACTGTAACAAAAGCTATTAACCAGGTTTTTGAATCAGATACAGAATTCGACATCCTTGCTATTTTGAGAGGTGGAGGTGCTAAAAGCGACCTTAGTGTTTTTGATAATTACAATATTGCATATTTGATAACGCAATTTCCAATTCCCGTAATTACGGGTATAGGACACGAACGTGATGAATCTGTTTGTGATATGGTTGCTCATATAAAATTAAAAACACCAACAGCAGTTGCCGAATTTTTGATTGACCATAACCAAATGTTTGAAGCAAATATTACTGAAATTGGAGATGATATTTTTGTCCTTGCAAAAGATCTTATCAGAACAAATCAAGCTTATGTTACTAATCTTAGTATTGGAATTAATAAAACGAAAAATATTATTTCTACTAAGTTAGATTATTGCAATCAGTTATTTTATCGTGTAAATAATCTTGCGAAAACTCAAGTGAAAGAAGAAAATATTAGATTGCTTAATTATCGCAATAGGATAACGAGTACTCCAAAGATAAAAATCAAACAAGATGATAACGATTTATTTAATTATAATTCAAAACTTATTAATGCCTCTAAAAGCTTAATTAGTAGGGCTTTACATGTTATTGATATGCACGAGCAAAATATTCGTTTGGTTGATCCTGTAAATGTTTTAAGTAGAGGTTTTTCAATAACAAAATATAATGGTAAAATAATAGGTGTAAATAGTAATCCTAAACTTGGAGATAATATAGAGACAATAACATCAAAAGATAGAATTTTAAGTAAAATTATAGAAATTGATAAGGTAATTGCAAAAGGAGCAAAAAAACAGAAATAAAATGAAAAAAAAACTACTTATACTTATAGCACTGTCGCTTTTGGTCCTTAACACTTTTGCGTGGAAAATTAAATCTGATTCAACTATCTATGCAGGTGCTTGGGGAGGTGCAAGTTATGCAAAAATAATGGGCTATGTAGGAACAACTCCACTTATGGGAAGTGCTTTTGGACTAAAATTTTGGCTGCAACCCAATCGTGAATTTAGTTTTAATACAGGAATAGGGTTTATTCAAAAAGGGTATGTTGGACAAATAGAGTATTTCAATAGTTATAATAGCTCTATTGGTTTTATTGATACCGATTTTAGTTTTAATTATTTGAATATACCATTAGGATTAAATTATAATTTTGGTAGAAAAAAGTTTAATGTTTACCTGTCGGCAGGGATAGATATCGATATTTTATTGAAACAAACTACATTTTGCCCTAATCTCCCGATTTCTGTTGATGGAGCTGATATTATAAACACAAATGGCGAAAATACTGAAATTTATAAAAAGCTTAATTTTGGAATCTATATCGGAGGAGGTTTAGAATACAGATTTAAACCAAATTTTATCGTTTTTGCAGATGTAAGATATATGCACGGAACTAATAATATTCTCAATGTTAATTCAATATATATCTTAAAACAACGCCCGATTGTGTTCGGACTCGGAATACGAATCGGAATTCCAGTTACTTATGGATATTATGATTAGGGGAATTGTTTTGTAAATCTTATATTTGTTCTAATAAGATATTTATAGATGGTTAAAGTGAAAACAATTAATACTAATACTGCAGCTGACATATTAAACGTTTCTGAATCTACAGTGCGGAATTGGATGAAATCAGGTTTGCTTAATTCTGAATTGACAATTGAAAACGTTAAATTCATCAAATCATCAATTTCAAATGGAGAAATAGAACGTCTTAATAAACGAGCAAATAAGACTAAATCATCAAAATCTTTTGTCCCTTCCGAATACACTAACAACGAAAATATACTTAATATAGTAAGTGAAATTGTAAACTTATCTCAAAATCAGTTTAATAATATCTCTGAAATAATTTTCAATATTACAATAGCATTTATAGATGAGTCTGAAATTATAGATGGTAATTATTATTTTAAGAGAGATGCGTTAAAGCAAGTCTTCGATGATTTTAATAATAATTTATATAAACCAAATATTAGTTTTTTAACTAAAATTACAGCTAAAGTCTCGTTTTTGAAAAAATCTGATACCACAGATGTCTTAGGCTTATTATATCAATCTCTACTAACAGAAGGAGATAAATCCCAAAAAGGAAGCTATTATACTCCTCCTAAAATAATTGATGAACTAATAAATGATTTTAGCAATAATATAAAATCATTTCTTGATCCTTGCTGTGGTACTGGAGCATTCATTTTAAGTGCAATGAAATTAAAACACATTAAACCTAAAAATATTTATGGAGCTGATTTAGATAGAAATGCAGTTTTTTTAGCAAAAATAAATATTTTAAGTGTATATGAAGATTTTAATGAAGTCCCAAAGATATTTCATATCGACACACTTAACGAATTAGCTACAGGTAATATTTTTTGTGAAACAAATTATTTGATTGGCACTATTGACGCAATAGCAACAAATCCGCCATGGGGTGCGAGTAAAAATAATTCCCCATCTATAAAGTATGAAAACTTACTTGGATCTAAGGAAATATACTCGATGTTTATTTTAAAATCAATCGAATTATTAAAAGAAAATGGTGAAATGAGTTTTTTATTACCTGTGTCTATCTTAAATATTCAAACTCATAAAAAAATAAGAAAAATACTTTGTTCGCAAACTAAAATCGTTTCAATAAAAGAATTTGGAAAGGCTTTTACTGGTGTATATACTCCTGTAGTTTCTATTCATTCTAAACTCGCAAAAGAAATTACACCAAATGAAGTTATAATAAAAACATTAGATAATTTATATTCAATAAATCAAGACAGATTTATTAAAACTAAAGATAATGTCTTTGATATTAAAGTCGATGAGACATACCAAAAACTAATCAATAAAATATATTCTTTACCTCATCATACGTTAAAGGGTAACTCTAAATGGGCATTAGGAATTGTAACTGGGGATAATAATAAGCATTTAAAATCTCAAATAAATACTGATTTAGAACCAATTTTTAAAGGAAGTGATATAAATTATTATTGTCTTAAAAATCCTTCAAATTATATAAAATATGAACGTGAATTGTTCCAGCAAATAGCTAAAAATGAGTTCTATAGAGCAAATGAAAAGCTAATATATAAATTTATTAGTAATAAATTAGTCTTTGCTTATGACTCACAAAGATCATTAACTTTAAACAGTGCTAATATTTTAATTCCATATATTCCTGATAGTAATATTAAAACGGTTTTAGCTTTTTTGAACTCAAGTGTTTTTCAGTTTTTACATAAAATTAAGTTTTCAACTCATAAAATATTAAAAGGGAATTTGCAAGAGTTACCGTTTCCAAGTATTCCCAATTCAACGCAAAATGAAATTATTAAATATGTTAATAGTGCTATTAGTGGAGAAGAACACATGTTTGAAAATATTGACAATATAGTATTTGAAATATTTAAAATAACCGAAAAAGAAAAAGCAATTATCAAAAATTTTATCAAATAATGAAATATACTGCTAAAAATATACGAGACAGATTTTTTTCAGATAAAGTAATGATTGTTTAAATTCAATCAAAAGAAATTGGAAAAGCAATACAATATTCTGACAAACAACATAGAGGCAATTAAGGAGAAGGTCAGTTCCATTTAAATAATTGTCCCTAACAATTACCATTTAGAAAATTATTTTGAAAAAAGAGTCCCCCTATAAAGATCTTTTAGACTTGTTCATATCACCTCAACGTTCTTTTTGCTTTGGAATATTTTTATGAAAATTTAATCTGTTTTGAAATAAAGTTTTATCTTTGATATTATTAACAACACTTATTAAAATAAACTAGTGAAATTTCGTAATTACATATATTCCAAAATAATTAAACTTCAAGCTTTTTTAGAAAAAAAGAATACCATTTGGATAGTGCTTATCAGTATTGTTTTTGCGAATGTTTTATTTTATAATATCTCCAACAAAACTCCTTTTTCTACCATACAAAAAAGAAAAGACGCATCGGGATTTAGCTTTCATTTAGCTGAAAAATTCTCTTATTTCCACTATTATACAGGAAACTTTCCCTTAGCTACATTAAATGAAGACTTGAAATATTCTATTGAAGATGCTGAGAGTGAAATTCAGGAAAATGGACATAATCTAATTATGGAGTATAAGCATTGGTCTCGATTAGGAGAAAGTGCAAGAGTTTTGGCGTTTTTACCCAATTCAATTATTGCGGGAAGTCCCCAAAATCCTAGTATTAAGTTATTTAATTCCATCGTATTCGTTATCAGTCTTATTGTTCTTTATTTAGGCTTTTGGAGGGTGAAAAAACCTTTGTATGGGCTTATTTTGGTTGTATTAATTAACCTAACTCCATTTTATTTATATGAGATTTATTCTAATCAAAACATTTTTGCTTTATTGGGTTCCGTTTTCTTTATGATTATCGGTTTAAACGTATTTGTGTTGTTCAAAAAAGAAAAATTCTACTATTATCTTTTATTAAGCTGTATTTCTGGAGTAATTATTGGGTTTTTTAGTGAGTTTAGAAATGAAATTTCTATAGTTCTATTAAGCTTAATCCTAATATATCTTTTTTCAAAATACTTGAACCTTTTAAAGAAAACATTCATCATATTACTTTGTTTTGCAACATTTTTTGGAAGTAAACAACTAATAAGATATCACTTTAATAAAAAGTTCGAAAAAACGGCAGTTCTTGTTGCAAAAGCTGGGGGGCATGTGTATAATGGGAAAAGAATTTCAGGACATATATTCTGGCACCCAATATTTTGTGGGCTTGGGGATTTTGATGAAGACTATGGTTATGAGTGGAACGACAAAGTTGTTTACAGATATGCAACTCCCATTCTACAAGAGAAATATGGAATGGACATCAAGTACTCAGATAAGTATCATTTAGACAATTACTACGATAAGGATAGTTTGTATTATATTAAGTTTGATGAAATAAATGAATACGAAGATATAGTAAAAGAAAAAGTCCTAAGTCAAATTAAAGAGGACCCTTTTTGGTATATCGCAATAATTTTTAAAAGAGTAATAAGAACATTGACTGTTACAATACCTATTCCTTATGTTGGGTGGTTAATCTTTTATGTAATTTATTTCTTCATTAAGAATCGATACTGGACGTATCTGAAACTCTTGCTTGTTTCTCTTCCACTTTCAGCAACATCCATTATTATTTATTCTGGAGATGGAGCAACTTACAACTCCGTATATGTTTATTTTGTAATTATTAGTATGATGCTAATTCTTTATGAAAAAATGCAATTGTCAAAACTCAAACTGCAGTAATACGCATTAGTTCCTTGACGGAAAGGTTTGTGGAACAAAATTTGATTGATGATGGATGTTTTGTAGATTTTATTAATTGAGACACTAAAAAAAGTAAATTTGCATAAAACTAAATATCAAGACATTACACTGAGTTTCTCGAGACACCTTGGGTAGATTATTGAGACATAACGGTTAAGAATAGATAAAACAATATAAAAATTTAAAACTATGAAAAAAATATTACTTATTTTGACTTTATTATTGACAATTGGTTTGCTCAAAGCTCAAACAATTCAGTCAAGTAGTTATAGCACTATTGGCTATATAAAGTCCGATGGGACAATTCAAAATAGCAGTTATTCTACTGTAGGTTACATAAAAAATGATGGTACAATTCAAAACAGTAGTTATTCTACAATTGGGTACATAAAAAGTGATGGTACAATTCAAAATAGTAGCTATTCTACTGTTGGCTATGTAAAAAGTAATGGTACAGTTCAAAATAGTAGCTATTCTACTCTTGGATATATAAAAGATGACGGAACGGTTCAGAACAGTAGCTATTCTACAATTGGATATGCTAAAGGTATCAAAAAAGAATGGGCAGCTGTAAAGTTTTTCTTTTTTAGTTTTGATTAAATAGCACTTTAAGCACTCTAAACCACCTAGTGTAAAGTCTTGGTTGAACCAAATTATGGTAAGTTTTATGTATTTAATAACATCGCTTTTTACGTTCTCTTACCATTATATTATAGCTTAGAGAATTATATGTCGTTTTTGCCTGATAAATTATAAATTCAGATGTATCTGTAATAATATATTTAAACCCACCCCCTAAGTGCCCATTTTCGTAGATGTTTGAGTAATCGTTTATAAATATTGGGTTGTTTTTATGTGCTATAAATGATTTACCACCATCAACCGAAAGGTAAAATCCATATTGATTATCGTCAACATTACCAGATTTATCCATGTACAATCTCTTTGTTACATATTGATGCCACAAACCTGATTTGAACTTTTTTGCTCCTAAAACGATAATGAAAATACTGTCGTTTCTAACTTCAATATAATTTGGTTCTGCTACTTTTTTGCAACTACGCCATCCTGTATTTTGTGCTAAAATTGGATTTTTTTTATATTTTTGCCACTGGATTAAATCACTTGAGGTGGCTAAACCAAGTTTCTCATTTCCTTTGCGATTTAATGCGTTGTAAAACATAATGAATCTGTCTTTATATTTTGTTACTCTTGCCGAAAGACATGCGTTTTCGTCCCACGAAAGCCAACTGCCGTTCGATATAATTGGATCCTTATAAATAGTATAAGGCCCTAAAATAGTGCTATCAGAAACCGCTAAACCAATTTGTCTTTTGCCAGCGTCATTAAAACCATACAAAAATAAATGCCACTTATTATTATAGTGTACTAATTCGGATGAATATGGAGTTTGTAAATATTCTCCAGTAATATCTTTACCTGCCCAGGTTGTGTTTTTGAAATCTGTTGCAGTAAAAAGGGGTTCACCATTATTAGCCGGATACCAGTTTATTATATTGTCGGAGTAAGCTGCAAAAATATGAATTTCAGTTTTGGATGTCTCATTAAAAATCATGTAGTAGTGGTTTAAAATACTATCGTATTCAATTGAACCGAAATAAACTTCTTGGCCATTAAAATCTTTCCAATCAGCCGGAGAAATAATTGGTTCTTTCGTGTAATTGTAAAATCCGGACGGACAAGTATTCTAAAAAGCTACTCTTTGGCTGATTTGTGGAATCTCATTGCCTCTTAAGCACTTACCAATCGTTATTGTTTTATTTGTATTGTTGATATTGGTTATTTCCCAAAGGTTTTCAACGCCTGCATCATAGTAAGGTTTGTTGTTTCCTACACCTATAATCCAATTAGTATAATTTGTTTGGTCGATGTAAAATTTTTCAGGAAAATTGAATGTCATTTCATAGAGCGTATCATTTTTTTGAATTGACTCAACATATAAATATTGTCCTTCAATTGTGTTATCCTGTTCAACATTAACAATCATACATGGTTCATCTAGTATAGTGTTTAAGTATTGTGTCTCAATTTTTTGAGTGCAAGATAAAATCAAAATAAAAAAGGAGTATTTGATTATGGTTTTTAAATATTTATTCTTATACTGATACATTTACTGACTTATTATTGGGTTTTTAAAATGTAAAATTAGCAATAATCACATAATTTGATTAGTGGTGCAGACAAATTTATTAAAAATGAAGTAAATCTTTAATTCGGTTCTTGCAAAGACAAATTATTCGTGATTGCAAATTACCAGAATAAGTTAGGAGTTTACTCGCTTACTTCGGCAATATTTCGGCACTTCGACTGGTAAGCAAGCTCAGCATAGATTGCTCATAAGTTCGTTGTTTTAATCTACGGTTGGAATTTAGAGTTGTTTTACTGAGCAAAACTTTGCAGTCTGTTGAAGATTACAGATTTTTGACCGCTGCTGTTTTTTTTATCCGATTTACATGGAAACAGTAAAAATATAAAACTATTTTACAACATGTTATTTAGATATAAGAAGTTTAAAGCCTGATAATCTGTGCGTTACTCATTTTCTAATTTAGAATTAGTCTATCTTTAAATATGATTTACTGATTAATATCATGTTTAAGGAGAGTTTGACAAAATATCTTTAGAGCAATGAAATAAAAGACAGGAAGCAAGCCCTGTTGTTATTTAATTAACATTGTGAATAGATTAACAAATAATAATTAATTAAACCGAATAAAAAATGACAGATGTAAATGTAATTATCAATGAAAAGATTGAGAAATTCGGAAAAGAGCGCCAAGCTCTCATGCCTATTCTTCAGGGGATTGTAGCCGACAAGAACTACATAACCGAGGATGAGTTACTTTTGGTTGCAGAAACATTAGATTTATCTGCAGCCGATGTTTATGGGACGGCTACTTTTTACACATTTCTTGATGTAGTGCCAAGAGGCAAGTATGTAATCCGGGTTTGTAAAACTATCTCATGCCACATGGCAGGGAAAGATCAGATTATCGACACTTTGGAGAAAACTTTAAGCATCAAACTAGGCGAAACAACAACTGACAAAAAGTTTACCTTACTTCAAGCTAACTGTATGGGGTGGTGTCATAAGGGACCAGTTATGTTAATCAACGATGAGGTTTATCCAGAATTAACCCCAGAAAAAGCAATTGCAATTATAGCAGAGTACATTGCTAAGTAGTTTAGTTTACTTTATTGTTAAAAATTAAAATTTTGAAAATGAAAGATAAAAAATTAACAAAAGTTGACCTGATATTTGAAAATGATGGAACATGTGCTACTACTGTCCTCGATAAGGTTAGAGCTATGGCTCAAGATGATGTCATCATGGAGATGATTGATTCAGGTCTTAAAGGACGAGGTGGGGCAGGATTCCCAACAGGTCTAAAATGGAAATTTACAAAAGCCGAAAATTCTTTTGATAAGTATATTGTTTGTAATGCAGACGAAGGCGAACCAGGAACTTTTAAAGATAGAGAAATTCTTGATACTGTACCTGAAAAAGTTTTTGTGGGAATGACTATCGCTGGATATTCTGTTGGAGCAAAAATTGGTTATTTGTATATAAGAGCAGAGTATAATTTCTTATTAAAGAAATTGAATCAAAAACTTGACGCATTTAATGTCAAGATTAAAGATAAAGGTTTTGACTTTACTATTGAAATCCGCTCCGGTGCTGGTGCGTATATCTGTGGCGAAGAAAGTGCTTTGTTCGAGTCAATCGAAGGTAAAAGAGGTGAGCCAAGAAACAAACCTCCATATCCAACAGTAGCCGGCTTATTTGGTAAACCAACTGCTATCAATAATGTAGAAACTTTAGTGTATGCTACAATGATAATGAAATATGGTGCTGCTAGTTTTAAGTTGATGGGCACACAAGACTCAAGAGGGTCAAAAGTGTTCTCGGTTTCGGGCGATACTCCTAATGCTGGTATTTATGAACTTGAACTAGGAATGACTGTCGAAGATTTCGTTAACGATTTTGGAGACGGTGATACTAAAGCTGTTCAGGTTGGTGGTGCATCTGGAATATGTGTGCCTCGTAAAAAGTTTGCTGATATGATTATCGGCTACGAAGGTGTCCCAACTGGTGGCTCAATGATGCTTTTTAACAGCACAAGATCAATGTATAATGTCCTTAAAGATTATCTTGAGTTTTTTGCTGAAGAATCTTGCGGACAATGTACTCCTTGTCGTATCGGCTGTCAGCAGTTATTACAAGGTATCGAAGCCGTAAAGCGTGGCGAAAAACACCCTTCTTACTTAGATAGTTTGAAGAAGTTGGCCGAAACAATGAAGTTATCTGCAAAATGTGGACTAGGACAAAGCGTAGCAAATCCTTTTTCATCAATTGTCGATAATTTTAGAGAAGAGATAATTTACTAATTTACAAACCATTTAAGAAAAATAAAATGGCAAAATACGAAGTAAACCTTAAAATTAATAATATACCAGTAACGGTAGAAGAAGGCTCAACTATTTTAGATGCAGCCAAAAAATTAAATTTTAGAGTTCCTACACTTTGTCAACACCCCGATTTGTGTGTTGCCGGCAATTGCCGTGTGTGTGTAGTTGAGCAAAAAGGTGCAAAAGCACTTCCTGCGGCTTGTGCAACTCCAGTATCCGAAGGAATGGAAATCTTTACTAATAGCCAAAAAGTTAGAACCGCACGTACTCACATTATTGAACTGTTGCTATCTGAACACAACTCAGAGTGTACAAGTTGTTATAAAAACGGTAAATGTGAATTGCAGGCATTGGCAAACGAATATCGTGTTAACGAAAATCTGTTTATCAAATTAGTAGATAAAAATACTTACACTATTGACAACTTTTCGCCTGCTATCATTAAAGATGACAGCAAATGTATTCGTTGTCAACGTTGTGTTCGTACTTGTGCAAGTATGCAATTTGTTAGTGCTCTTGCCGTATCTCACAAAGGCGATAAGCAAAAAATTTCTACTTTCTTCGATAAATCAATGAACGATGTAGTTTGTACAAATTGCGGACAATGTGTTAATAGATGTCCTACTGGAGCACTTGTAGAAAAGAACTACATCGACCAAGTTTGGGACGCAGTTAATAATCCTAAGATACACGTAGTGGTGCAAACTGCACCTTCTGTTCGTATTGGATTGGGAGAAGACTTAGGACTTGAGCCTGGTAACAGAGTTACTGGTAAAATGGTGTCAGCTTTGAAACGCATCGGTTTTGATTCTGTTCTTGATACTGATTTTAGTGCAGACCTTACAATTATGGAAGAAGGTACTGAGTTGCTAACAAGACTTAAAAAAGCTCTTGTTGATAAAGATGAAACCGTAGCTTTGCCTATGACTACATCGTGCTCACCTGGCTGGATTAAATTTATTGAACATAAATATCCAAGCTTATTACCAAACGTTTCTACTTGTAAATCACCTCAACAAATGTTTGGAGCATTAGCAAAAACTTTCTATGCACAGAAAAAAGGATTAAAAGTAGAAAATATGATTTCTGTTTCTATTATGCCTTGTACTGCAAAGAAATACGAAGCTGATCGTCCCGAAATGAGATCTAGTGGTTTTAAAGATGTGGATTATGTACTTACTACTCGTGAATTGGCTATGATGATTCGTCAGGCAGGTATTTGTTTCGAAGACCTTCCAAACGAAAAATATGACTCAATTATGGGTGAATCATCTGGTGCTGCTGTAATTTTTGGTGCTACTGGTGGAGTTATGGAAGCTGCTCTTAGAACTGCTTATGAAATTGTTACAGGTCGTGAAGTGCCGTTTGCTAATCTTGATATCGTCCCTGTTCGTGGGTTCGAAGGTATTAAAGAAGCAAAAGTACTTATTAAAGACGTGCTGCCAGAATGGGGTTTCCTCGAAGGTGCAGAACTAAGTTGTGCTATCGCTCACGGTCTCGCTAATGCAAATAAACTTATGGCGGCAGTCGTTAGTGGTGAAGTTAATTATCACTTTATCGAAATCATGGCTTGCCCTGGTGGTTGCCTTGGGGGGGGGGGACAACCAATCCCTACTTCTCCCGAAATTCGTGCGAAACGTATGGAAGCTATTTATGAAGAAGATGCTAACATGGCTATCAGAAAATCACACGAAAATCCTGAGATTACTGCAATATATGCAGAGTTCCTCGGTAAACCAAACGGACATAAATCTCACGAATTATTACATACTCATTACGTAAAACGTAAAGGATATTAATCGTTTACATACCATCAATATTAAGCCTGCAATTTTGTAGGCTTTTTTTTATTAATATGTGAAAGAAAAATCGATCCTTTATTGGTTTTATGCTGGTATTAGCTTTGAAAAATATGATGATGTATTACAAGAAATATACGGACATAGAGTTGATAAAAGTGAAAAGATGATCAAAATTGAACCGATAATTGGTATTGATACGATTTAAAAATTATCTTTGCAAATTATTTGTGAATTTACGTTAATTAAAATAATTATTATGAAAATTTTAGTTTGTATTGGAAATGTTCCGGATACAACCACTAAAATCCGTTTTGATAATGAGATGAAAAATCTCGATACAAACGGAGTGCAATGGGTTATAAATCCGTGGGACGAATTAGCATTGACAAGAGCTCTCGAAATCAAAGAGCAATCTGGTGGAAAAATTGAAAAAGTATCCGTTATTAATGTTGGAAAAGCAGATGCAGAACCAACTATTAGAAAAGCTCTTGCAATTGGTGCAGACGATGCTTTTAGAATTGATGCCGAGCCTGAGAATGCTTATTTTATTGCAGCTCAAATTGCCGAAGTCGCTAAACAAGAAAATTTTGATATAATATTGGCGGGAAAAGAAGCTAGTGATTTTAATGAAGCTGCTACAGGTAGTATGATAGCTGAGTTTATGGACATCAATTCTGTTTCGGCTGTAACTTCTTTTGACTTTGTTGACGGAAATGTGAGCCTAAAAAGAGAAATTGACGGTGGTAAAGAAACTATTTCGGTAAAAACGCCTTTTGTTGCTATTGTGCAAAAAGGGATTTGCATAAATCCGAGAATTGCTGCTATGCGTGGTATAATGATGGCTCGTTCAAAACCTATTAAAGTTTCTAATCCTGTCCAAACTCAAGTACTTGTTGAGTATAAAGCTTTCGATTTGCCTCAACCAAAAGCAGCTTGTAAAATTATCGACCCCGTAGAAACTGATAAATTGGTCGATCTTTTACATGGTGAAGCAAAAGTCATTTAATGTAAAAAAAAACGATTTAAAAATTAAAATTTAATGTTATGTCAATTATAGTTTTTTCAGAAAGTAGAAACGGAAAGCTTAAAAAAAACAGCCTTGAGGCAGTTGCTTATGCACAAAGTATTGCAGTAGCCACTTCTAAGCCTATTGTTGCAGTTTCTGTTGGAAATGTTGATGACCAAGAACTTGCTCTATTAGCAAAATATGGTGCAACAAAAATAATTTCGGTTACCAATCAAAATTGGCTCGCTCACGATAGCCGAGAATACACAAAACTTTTAGCTGAAATTACCGAAAAAGAGAATGCAGATACTATTTTATTTAGCCACTCAAATATGGGTAAAGCAATTGCACCTCGATTATCTGTTAGATTGAAAGCTGGTCTTATTAGTGGTGTTGTCGCAATTCCCGATTCTTTTGCTCCAATTACTGCTAAACGTAAAGCATACAACGGAGCTGCGTTTCAACTGGTTTCGGTAAAGTCAGATAAAGCAATACTGACACTGAACCCAAATTCATGTGAGATTAAAGAAAATCCTGTTAATGTAAATATCGAAGTTTATGCTCCAAAGAGTGCATATAATGCAGAAACAAAAATTGAATCTGTTGATGTTGTTACAGGCAAAGTTATTTTAACAGAGGCTAATATTGTAGTTTCTGGTGGTAGAGGATTAAAATCAGGTGATAACTGGGCACATATTGAGGAGTTAGCTAATGTTCTTAATGCTGGGCTTGCATGCTCACGTCCAGTTTCTGATGAAGGCTGGAGATCACACGAAGAACACGTAGGACAAACTGGTAAAATCATTGCTCCAGACCTTTATATTGCTATTGGAATATCAGGGGCAATTCAGCATATTGGTGGTGTATCAGGTTCAAAAGTAATTGTCGCTGTTGATAAAGATAAAGATGCTCCCATTTTTAAATATGCCGATTATGGTATAGTTGGAGATGCGTTTGATGTAATGCCAAGATTGATAGAATCTTTTAAAAAATTTAAAAATTTATAAAATAAACTTGAGTCAAAATATTTAACGCTAACAAATTTTGTTAGCGTTTTTTTTTAAGATTTTTTTTACAGAATCACAGAATCACAGCATCACAGCATCACAGAATCACAACAAAAACGGTATTCGGTATTCAGTATTCGGTATTCGGTTTCGATGGATGTATCACAGAATCACAGCATCACAGGATCACAGCATCACAGGATCACAACAAAAACGGTATTCGGTATTCAGTTCT
>JAQVOR010000199.1 GCA_028702535.1 Bacteroidales bacterium | reverse complement strand
TCCTTTTTTGTTGCCAGAAGTGTAGGTTTCCGCTTTAAGTTTGTTTTGCAGGCTTGCTGTTTCTTCTTCACTATTAGCTTGATACAGAACGCCCATTGTGCTAACTGTTATTTCTTTTCCCGCAATACCTGCTAATATACTAACGCTCATTTTCCAGTCAAAGCCCAAAGGTTTCATAACTGGCTCAATAAATTCTCCTATTTTACCTATATATGATTTTTGGTGGTGCTCTGCTGTTTTTTGGAGTGTATATATTTCTGACTCTTCGGGAGTTTGAGCAGTCTCAATTAAATTGTCATAATTTTGTGAGTAATCGACATTTTGAGGGAAATATCCTAATAACCAAATTATAACTGAACCTATAAGAATCACTCCTGCAATTTTTTTGAGATATTCTTTGCCTCGATTCCAGGTGTAACTAAGGAGCATTTTAGCTGTTGGTTTACGATATGCTACTAGTTCCATTATGTATGGAGCTTCTCTTTGTTTTAGGATAGTTTTGCTAAAGAAACTAGAAATTAATAAAGCCAATAAAATCCCAAAAGCGTATATTCCAAAAAGCATCAAAACTGGGTGCTCAGGAAAAAATGCTGATATTAGCAGAATGTAAACAGGTAATCGTGCAGAGCACGACATAAATGGAAGAATCATCATTGTTAGGATACGATCGCGACGATTTTCTAAAATTCGTGTACTCATTATAGCGGGAACAGTACAACCAAATCCCATTATCATTGGGATAAACGATTTGCCATGCAGTCCAATTTTGTGCATATATTTGTCCATTAAAAACGCTGCACGCGACATATATCCTGTGTTTTCTAATAATCCAATAAAGAAGAATAAAATAAAAATGTTTGGCAGAAAAACCAATATCCCTCCAACGCCACCTATCGCTCCGTTAATTACAAGCTCTTTCCAAAAGCCTGCGTCCATGGAGGTTTCTAATATTTCTGTAAGCCATTCTACTCCAGTTTCGAGCCAACCCATCGGGTATTTGCCGAGTTCAAAAGTTGCGTAAAAGGTTAATGTCATAAATGCCAAAAAAATTGGTATCCCCCAAATTCTATGAGTTAATACTTTGTCAATTTTTCTGCTAGTTATATCTTCGCGATGAGTGTCTGTTATTTCTGCAATAGCACCATTAACATAAGCTTTGCGAGCATTTTCTAAAATTGTAAATATATGTTCGTTATAAAGAGACTCAAGGCGTGAAATTTCTTTTGTGGAAATACATCTTTTTCTTTTACAGCTTATGCATGGGTTATGAACTTGCTGCATTACTTGGTCTTTTTCTAATAAGTTTATTGCCAAATATCGTGGTGAAATAGAAAAATCTTGTCCAGGAGCTTTTTTTAGATGGCGTATTAGATGTGATATTGAACTCTCGATTACCCGTCCATAATTAACATGTACGTGCCGAACATAAGGCAGCACGTTTTTATGTGTTCTTATTATGGTTTGAAGAATTTTTTCTTTGTAAGCAATTTTAGCATCTTCATCTTCATCGTAATAGGGGATAATGGGGATGCCTGTGAGATTTGATAATAGCTCAATATCAATTTTGTCTTTCCCAACGGCGGTAGGATTATAATTGCGTATTGCTAATACAATTTTGGCATCCATGTCCATAAACTGAGTAACTAAGAAAAAATCCTCTTTTAAGTTATTGGCATCAATAATTCCTACAAAAATGTCGGGGAAATCTGTTAATATGCTGTTACGAAGTCTTTTGTGTTCGTAATCGTCTCCATAAATACTTTGAACATTTGGTAAATATTTTATTTCAAAATGATAGTTGTTAAAATCATATAGGCTTTTTTTGTCAAATAGACTTATACAGTTTTTTTCATCACTCGTAAAAACATTTATTGAAATGTTTGTGAGTGCGGTTTCTATTCGAATATGTGCATCTGGTGCATTTGTATCAACAAGTTCGATATATCTTAAATAGGAGAGGGGCAATATTTTCTTTTTCTTGCTATCTCTAATTTTAAATACATATCTATCATAAGATATTTTTTTTATGAAAACTAGGTTTGTGTATGGTTCAATGCCTAATTGATGAATTCTGCGCCGTAATCCCCATCTGCCTGTGATTTTAGAGACAGTATATTCATGATTTAATACTATATTTTGCTTTGCTACCATAATTGCACAAATTTAAAATAATTCTAAATTAGAACAATGTTTTTTTTGAATTGTTTTAAAATAATTGTGTAAATAGTGTTTGTCCATAATGTCAAAATACAAGTTTCAAACATTCTTATTCAGACACTAATTTTATTGACAAACCCTAAATAAAAAAAAAACCTCTGAATTTCAGAGGGTTTTTT
The DNA here is from genome assembly GCA_028702535.1 of Bacteroidales bacterium. Lineage (GTDB taxonomy): Bacteria > Bacteroidota > Bacteroidia > Bacteroidales > ML635J-15 > Bact-19. The sequence continues at coordinate 1,746 of JAQVOR010000199.1, read as the reverse complement.
ATAGTATTATTAGTTTGAAAGACCGTATCTTTTAAAATCAACTACGGTAAGACCAGTTTCTTGTTTTTTAAGATAATCTCTAACAGAAATTTTACCTTCTTGCACAAACTCTTGATTTAAAAGAGTATTTTCTTTAAAGAATTTCTGAAGTTTTCCTTGAGCAATTTTATCTAGGAGTTCTTCGGCTTTCCCTTCTAATCTCGCTTGTTCGCGACCTATTTCTAATTCTTTATCAATAACTTCTTGTGAAACAAAGTCTTTATCAACAGCTGCTGGATTCATTGCTGCAACCTGCATCGCAATGTTCATACCTATTTGTGGGTCAACTACTTTATTAAGTCCTACAAGTGTTGCAAGTTTATTCCCCATGTGTATATAAGCAGCAACTTGAGCAGCTTCTAATTTTTCGTAATTAGCGATTTCCATTTTTTCGCCAGTAAGTCCGCTTCTTTCAATCACGAGATCACCAATAGTTTGACCATTAATCTCAAGTGCTTTTAATTCTTCGATACTTGTTGGTAATTTATCTGCCGCAGCTTCTAAAATAGTATTAGCGAGAGCAACGAAATCGTCATTTTTTGCAACAAAGTCAGTTTCACAATTAAGAGCTATCATAACTCCAATTGTATTATTATTTATAGTTTTAGCTATAACTGCACCTTCGGAAGCTTCTCTGTCTGCTCTTTTGTTAGCAATTGCAAGGCCTTTTTCTCTGATAAGTTCTTTTGCTCTTTCAAAGTTACCTTCAGCTTCTACCAAAGCTTTTTTGCAATCCATCATTCCTGCACCAGTCATTTTTCTAAGTTTTGCTACATCAGCAGCACTTATATTTGCCATTTTTCTTTAGTTTTTAATTTTTTTTCTTTAGTTTTTTGATTCACTTTCATCAATCTCCTTATTTGCTTTGATAGGAGTTTTTCTGGCTCTAGTTCTTTTTACTGTTTTAGCAACTTCGTCTTTGTTATCGGTTTCAGCATCTTTTTCTAAAGCTATCTCATCTTTTTCGGCACTACGCTCTGAGAGTCCCTCTTTAATAGCCTGACACATTGCTCCTACAATAAGTTGAATTGATTTTGAGGCATCATCATTAGCTGGTATTGGATAATCAATTGGTTTAGGGTCTGAGTTTGTATCAACCATTGCAAAAATAGGAATCCCTAGTCTAAGAGCTTCTCTAACGGCTATTTTTTCCTTCATTACGTCAACAATAAACAGTGCAGCTGGCAATCTTGTAAGGTCTGATATTGAGCCTAAGTTTTTTTCAAGATTTGCTCTTTGACGAGTGATTTGCAATCTTTCACGTTTTGACATTGTTGCCATTGTGCCGTCAACTTGCATTTTGTCAATAGTCGTCATCTTTTTTACTGCCTTTCTGATAGTTGGAAAGTTGGTTAGCATACCTCCAGGCCAACGTTCAGTAACGTAAGGCATATTGATTTTTGATACTTCTTCGGAAACAATGTCCTTAGCTTGTTTTTTTGTTGCAACGAAAAGAATCTTTCTGCCTGATTTAGCAATGTTTTTCATCGCATTTGCAGCTTCGTCAATCTTTACAACGGTTTTGTGTAAATCAATAATGTGAATACCGTTACGCTCCATAAATATATAAGGAGCCATTGATGGATTCCACTTACGTCTTAGGTGTCCAAAATGAACACCTGCTTCTAATAATTGATCAAAATTTAATCTTGACATTTTTTAATTGTTTAAGTTTACTTTCTGTAGTAACAATTGCAAGGTAGGTTT
>JAQVOR010000198.1 GCA_028702535.1 Bacteroidales bacterium | reverse complement strand
ATATGTGCCACTATTCCAATATGGATTATCACGCCACGTAACTGTATCTGATTCACAAATTGTTATTGCATCTAAAAATTCATATACAGGATGGACTGTAATATAATCAGTTTTTTCTTCATCATCACTGCCAAAATTATTCTGTGCAATTAGCTTTACAGTATAAGTTCCTGGTAAATTATAAGTAACAGACGGATTTTGATTTGTTGAAAAGTTTGGAGTGCAGGATTCGATTGGTTCTCCAACAGCGAAATCCCAATTCCATTCAGTGGCATCTGTAGATAAATCAGTAAAGGAAACATTGTCTCCAACAGTAACAATTGTATTATCTGCTATGAAATCAGCTACAGGATAAACAGTAACCAAAGCTTCAAAAGCTCCCATATCTATTGTGGTATTTGCAATTCTTAAATTACCATCAAGGTCAACGAGTACTGATGGGTTTACTGCTGTTACTGCACTATTATTACCCACATCTTTACAAGGCGATAATTCAGAAAGTCTAAAATTAGATGCAAGTGTATCAATAAAAAGTGGGTCAGTATCAATATTGTTTGTGCCACCAGAAAAACCAGGAATAAGTGAATATGTAAAATTTGTAGTTCCTACATTTAATCTGTATTCTGGAAATGTAGGTGCAATATTGCCCCAAATAATGGAATTGGTAATTTTATAAGTATTAGATGTATTCTGAAACCAAATACCGCCAGCAAATGAACTTGCATAATTACAGGATATGGTTGTGTTCAGAATATCTGTTACGTAATTAAGATAAGCACCACCGCCTAAAGAAGCAGTATTCTTTGAGATTAAACAATTTCTAAAATATGATGCGGCATCTGATTTAATTGCACCACCATTGGTTTTTGCATAATTATTTGTAAGAATGGAATGATACATTGTTAAAGTCTCAGATATATAAATTGCACCTCCTTCACCATTTGAATTAACCGCAGTGGCTGAATTATTTGTGAAATAGGAATTAGAAATGTTGCCAGTTGCGTCAAGGCAAATAGCCCCCCCCTTTTGCGATGTGACTTGTATTTGCGTATATAGTTGAAACATGATTATTTAAAAAGATAGAGTTTTTTACTATTGCATAACTGTTGCTGTAAACAGCTCCTCCTAAGCCTGAATATTCTGAAATAACAGTATTGTTTTTAAATAGCATGTTATTGAGTACTAATTGAGCATTATTACTATAAATTGCAGATGCAACACCTCGATAAGTCCCGATGTTGGAATAGCCGTCTTCTATAGTTAGTGCATCAAAAGTAACTGTCGGGATAAAATTCTCGCCATCGTCAATTACAAAAAAATTGGCAATATTGTCTGTGTTGATACCAGTTGTGCCAATATCTCCGCTAATAATTGTTTCGTTTGTTCTGTATGAACCGTCAATATGCGGAATCGTATCTATTCGTTGATTTTTGCTTGTTTCATCTCCTGCAAAATTGCCGTAAAACTTATAGCTTCTGTATAAGTGATAGCGACCCGTCCTTGAAGAGTTGCTTGGAGAATAAGTTCCTTTGGCAATCCAAATTTCTTTTCCAGTGTTTGGAATTATTAAAGCATCCTCAATTTTTAAGTAGGCATTTTCCCATGAACTACCGTCATTTGTTCCGCTTGCGTTTTGATCAACATAAACAACATCTTGCGAAAAACATGCAATAGAAAATAATAAAAGAATGAGAGTGAAAATGACATTTAGATTTTTCATAATTAATTGTTTTTAACGTTTTTATAATCAAAAATTAAACAATGTGCAAATTGCAAAAACATAATTTTACAAATATATTTATTCTTAGCCTACAAAAAAGTAGTTTTATACCAATTTAACCAAATACTATATTGGATATTTTAATTATGTTTTCTTATTGACACCACTACTGAAAAAACTTCAAATTTCATTTGCTTTAAAATCATTGTTCTGGTTTTAATAATTTAATCCAAAAGCCCAAAGCGGTATTACATTAAGATAAGCAAATTCGATATCATCTTTTACCACAAATGATTTTCCGTCCTTTGCTATTTGATTTTGCTGCTTATTTTTACCCCCAACTTCAAACGTATAATTATCAATAATAAAATCGGATACTTTTGAAGATATAATTTCATTTTTTACACGCATTTGATTAAAGAAAAATGTTTCTCGTATATTTCCAAGATTTGATTTATCTCCAACCAAATTAAAAATGATATTAGTGTTATCTAAATACACTTTATTGATTTTTCCTAATCCACGGATACCGCTAGTTTCGTCGCGTAATTGCCCAATAAGTCCTGCTTTTTCCAAATACAAAAAATAATCATCTAAGGAATTTCTGCTTACGTTAATTATTTTAGCAATTTTAGAAAAATTAGGTTTAAACGGCACACTTTCAGCAATAATAGAAAGTAATCGTTTAAGTTTATGCCCTGTCCCTACATTTAAATTAGCATATTGCGGAATATCAGTTTCTAATGTTTGTACTATTATTTGACCTAAACGTAAATTCATTTCATTTTCAAGTCCGAAAGGATAATATCCGCATTTTAAATAATTATTAAATAATAGTAACGGATGTTTAATATTTGCAAGTTTTACTTCGTTATTTATTATTTGTTTTAACGAATATACTTCTACTTCGTAATTATGAAATAATCTTAAATATTCACGAAATGAGAGTCCTTGCAATTTGTAAACTATTGCACGACGACTTAAATCGGCTGAACCTTTGAGTATATCAAGTACAGAAGAACCAGTAAATACAAGCTTTAAATTAGGAAATGAATCGTAAATGTTTTTTAATTCACGAGACCAGTCAGGATATTTATGTATTTCATCAATAAACAGATATTCTCCTGCATTTTTGCGAAAATCATCAGCCAAGTCAACAAGTTTGTTTTCTCCAAAATACATATCGTCTGCTGATACATATAAAGCTTTTTTGCTGTCTAAGTTTTCTTTAATATACTGTAAAATCATTGTTGTTTTCCCAACTCCACGAGCACCAATAATTCCTATCATACGACTATCCCACGAAACTTTATCGTATAAATAGCGCTTAAAGTCAGTTGTTGTATTTTGTAAAAGCGTTTCAAATTTCTGATAGAGTGTTTTCATAGCTTTAATAAATTATATTTTACAAAGATAAAAAATAATGCACAATAAATTCAACAATTTTGATAACTTTTGCTCAACAGAATGTGCGATATTTGATTTTATGGACAAGTTAGCCCTAACCGAAGATAATAATACGCTTAGAGAATTGTTAAGTCCAGCACACGTATTTAGCTTTGATGAGGGAGCAGTAAATTAAAAAACGCACAACACATTTAACAGTTTTTGCAATTTATGCACAATAGAATGTGCAATATTCCAATTTTGATTAGTATTAATTATTTTACACCTTTAGGTTGTAAGCTTTTTTATTTTCTTTTTCTCCACATTCTAAATCCAAATATAAGTCCGATTCCAATTAAGATAAATGGCCAAATATTAGTCAAGAAAACAAAAAACCAAATCAAGGTATCCCATCTATTTTTAAAACCATTTTTTAATTTATGACCAAACTCTGTTTCTTTCGGCACTATCTGATAAAAAGTCATTGTTAGAGTTGATAAAGAAACTTTACTTTCTAAATATTTTAATCGTCCTTCAATAGATTCAATTTCTGAACGTAATTGTCTGGTTCGCTCGGATTTAGCTTTGCTGCGATGCACTGCGATGTGCTGTGCTTGCCAGCACTGAGCAACGCCGAAGTGTCGAAGTGAGCGAAGCCGAGGTTTTCTTACTTCAAAATTTATGAATAATCGAACAGATGAACTGTGAAGCTGCAAACCAAAAAGCCGCTCACTCGGATTTATTTGTAATCCGAGTGTTACACTTATTACTGTTCTTACTTCGAATGCGATGCACAGAGCGAAGTCGAAGTGTTCAGTTGTTTTTACTTCAAAATTTATGAATAATCGAACGGATGATCTGTGAAACTTCAAACCGAAAAACCGTTCACTCGGTTGCAATCCGGGTGTTGCTCGATTTTAAATTTAAAACAAACCAAATTAGTTTTCGTTTATAGTAAACTGTTATTTTAATTCCAAATGTTTATTCCCTACGGGAAAAAAAACGTATTAG
>JAQVOR010000197.1 GCA_028702535.1 Bacteroidales bacterium | reverse complement strand
TATCAATTGCAACTTGCTGATTACAAATCTATTACCCAATAGAAATTTCAAATAACATGCGTTTTTTACCAAATTAACGTGCATTTTTTCGGGCTGCAAAATTAAAGCAATTTAATCATTTATACAACATGTCAAAGAACTATTTTTAATTTTAAAAAAATAAAGTATTTTTATTTCCTATAATAAGGTCAAAATCAATGTTTTGACCTAAAACTTTCATCGCTTTTATTTCATCTGTAGATATAGGTACAATGAAAATACTATCTGAATTATCGTAACACTCTTGAACCTCTTTTAGGGTTTTACATATTTCGTTATACTGCTCCCGATTTTTTTGTGCCATAAATATGCTTTTTTGCACCCTGTAGCACCCACTCCGAATTAAATATTTAGAAATTTCAGTTCTAATTTTATTGTTTTCAATATCGTACATTATAAAAAAAATCATATCACTGTTTTTTTGAGATTGAGATGTAAAATTCATTAAATATTTTATTCTGTCGTCAATATCGGCTATTTCATCTTCAACTTGACGTTTGATACACATTTGATGTCCCGTGTTTAAGCCTGCTTTGTGCAGTATTCTAACTCGTTCGATATAATTTAATTCGGGTGTCTTTTTTCGTGCCATAACCTAATTCTATTTCGTGCCATAAAAAAATTCGCATAATATTTTGTGGCAAAGTTCATTTAAATCATTGTTCATACCATTTTTTGGTGATTGTATAACAGAATAACCACGTTTACCGTAAAATAAATTAATCTCAGCCAGTTTGCCACTAAAATCAAAATTTAACTTTTTACCATAATTTATATTTGTCAGTTTTGTTATTTTAATATGATGTGTCTCAAAAAGCTCCGTGATTGCTGGAATTATATCTTCAAGAGCCTCGGAAACAACAATGTTTTTTTCTGGTTTTAATCTAATGTTTGGATTTAACTTTAGCTTTATTTCTTTTAGCAAATCGGAGCTAATTGTTGTTGGTTTGGCTAAAACATCATTACTCTCAACACTTTTATTAAATTCGGCCTCATCATGTTTTATTTGTTGTTCTAATTGTTTAACCGAATATAAATTTTCAAAGTTGATATAAAAATCTATATCAACGGGTTCGCAATTTTGATTATAATATATGTCTGGGTCATGACTAACAAAACACGCCCTTGTTACATCTGAAGTTACTGTATCAATAACTTGTTGTATTTTATGCTCCTCCGAAAACAACTTTGCAAATAATTTATAAAACATGCTATACTTAACAGAGTCAAAGCATTTTTCTTTTAGCTTAAACATAATTTTTAGACCATCTCCTCCTGGACTTTCAAAAATAAGCATAACACGTTTATCGGTTACAATTCGACTTCTGATATTACTTGCAATTAGGCCCTTTTCAGATAAATGATCAAGGTCTAAAATAAAATAAGAGGCATGAGCAAAATTTGATTTTCTACGAAATGCAGGTTTAAAAACAGAGCAAACAATATATGGTAATTGTTTTTTGAATTGTGCATATTTTTTTAAATCTAAGGTTTGCAACATTCGAAGTTGGCGTATTTGGGTTTTAACTTCCTCACGTGGATTACAAATTGCATTTGCAAAATAATCAATACTTACATTCTTTAACTGATCATCTGCATAAGTGATATTTTTACCTGTTTGTAACATAACTCTATCCTTTATATTTAATAAACTCTTGTGCTAATTTATGAGCATAAAGCTTTATTTGTGATGTGCGACTTCGCTCTACACCAGAAACTTTTATTATTTCATCCATATAATCATTAAGTGATTGTATCAGTATTCTTTTGCCTAAAGCTTCTAACCAAATACTCCCATCTTGCTTTATACTAACACAATCTTCGTCTATCGCATTTTGCAAACATAAATTGATAACAACATAATCTACCCACACTCTAAATTTCTCAATTACATCAAAAACCAAAACTGGACGATTGTAATCATCACGGTGCATCACACCAACATAAGGGTCAATACCCGCTTTTATAAGTGATCCCTCAACTTTGCCGTATAATATTCCATAACCGTAATTTAAAAGACAATTAAAAATATCGAAAGCAGGGTTTTGAGAACGATGTCCATTAAAGAGCTCTGGTTTAACAAATAGTGCTATTACTGAAAAATATATTTTTGCTGCTGCTCCTTCCCAGCCTCGTAAGGATGGTGCAATTTCTGAAACAACCAAAGCATTTAAAGACTTGATTTTGATTTTATAATCATTAAGTTTTCGAATTGCAGTTTTAATTTTTTCTTGTCTTATGTCATCATCTGGCATAAAACTCAGTATTATAGCTACCTGATTATCGATTTTGTCAATAACTATATTTTTTATCCATTCAACAGCTTGCTCCGAAAAGGTAAAGTCGAGCTGATTTCGTCTTATAGTAGATACGGATCCATATTTATTACTCCAAATTCTGCCGATTGGCTCTCCTGTGTTTCCCACAAAAAAGACATCGATTCCATTTTCTATTGCAAGAATTGCGGCATCGGTGCTAATCTGTGCTCCTTTAGAAAGACTTATGCTTTTTACTTTTGAGGCATCAAGCATTTGTTTACCGTCTTTGTGAACAATAACAAAGTTATTTGTGTCCTTTGTTACATAAGTTCCGAATGTGTTTACAATTATATCCATATTGTCTTACTCAAATTAAACATTTGTTTTCCAAAATATAAAGTTTTTCGCGTGCACGACTAATTGCCGTGTATGCCCAACGATATACTACCTCTGGGGACTGCATAAACAGAACAGGTTCAAGTGCAAGAACTACATTTTTCCACTCTCCTCCTTGTGCTTTATGGCAAGTTATGCAATATCCGAATTTTACACGTAATGCATTAAGAAATTCATCATCCAATAAACCTTCATAAAATTCGGGACTTCCAAGTTCTATGTTTTTTATTCTCATTCTAATAATATAATCACGCAAAAGCATTTTTTCGACTTCAAAATCTAAACTTGCTTTTTCGTCAAATAAAAAATCTGATAGCACCCAAGTTTTAAATATATAGGAACCTTTTACATCGTGGGCACGCAATTCTAACTCGACAAACTTTACTCCTGCCCTCTCTACGAATCTTCCGGTGGAGCCAATAACTTCTACATGTTCGCCATTACTTATTCCAAATTTATAATTATTTTGAACTACTATTAGCAACTCCCCATTGTTTATTTGAGCCTGTTTTCCAGGGAAAAGAAATTTACGAACATCGGAATTGATGATGTTTACCATTTTATTAGTAAAACAAATTCCAATAACACTGTATATCCCTTCCGATTTTATTATTGAATATAGTTTGGCTGCAAGTCCTGCCTGTCCACGTATTATACTAATGTCGTTGCAATCAGTGGTTTTAATTTTGAGTAACGGGAAACGATTTTGACTAATGTTTAGACGCAGTTTAGATGTATTGTATGCGATTCTTGTATTGTCGCCAAAACGCATTACCTGTGTTAATTCGAAAAAAGATACTCCACGATTAAAGTGTTTTTCGATATATGTTGGATTTAATGCTGGAGAAAGGATGTATGTTACTGGTGGCAATTGTGCAGGATCTCCAATAAATACGACTTTGCGACCGTGCAAATACTTAAAAAAATCAGTAAGCAAACGACCAGTACCAAATTCAAGATTCATGTTTAAGCTATCGGTATCGGCAATCATAGAACTTTCGTCAACAAAATAAATTGTTTGGGCATCTGCAGTATTTGTAGTTAGTCTAAATTTTAGTTTATAATCGGAGTCTTGTTTTGTACGTTCGTCAATTTTTGTAACCAGGGAATAGATTTGTCGATGTATTGTAGAACATTCTCTTAAAGCTTTATCTTGCAGTACTTTTGAAGCACGACCCGTGGAGGCCAACAAAACTGAAGGAACTTCCATTTCATCCAACATCTTAACCAAACCTAAAACCATGCTTGTTTTTCCTGTTCCAGCATATCCAGACATAATAAAAACCTGATTGTCAGAATCGAGGAAATCGAGAAACCTACCCACAAGTTCGTCTTGCTCTGGTGTTGGCTTAAAACTTAGATATTTTGAAACTGAACTCATACTTAAAAATAATTACGAAATTTAACAAACTCAAAAACTGAAGTTTTAATGCCATTTTGCTCAAT
>JAQVOR010000076.1 GCA_028702535.1 Bacteroidales bacterium | reverse complement strand
GCTGGAATTATCGAAATATCTTCGCAACTTAAATATACAGCTAAAACTAAAATCGAAGATTACGTTCATGTCCAAATTAAGCCCGAAAAAGTTAATACTAAAGCAGATTCGGTTTATGTTTATATTAAAAATGATTTCGTAAAAGATTATGAGACACGTAATATCATCGGATACAAACAGGGAAAATCTGATAGTATTGTTATGTTTACAGCTCATTACGATCATCTTGGAATGATTGGTGATATAATGTACCCTGGAGCAAATGATAATGCAAGCGGAGTGTCGATGGTTTTAAATCTTGCAAAATACTATACAAATAAAAGAAAAACCGATTATACTATGGTATTTGTCCTGTTTAGCGGAGAAGAAGCTGGACTTTTAGGTTCAACATTTATGGCTAACAATCCTCCTTTTGAACTGTCCAAAGTAAAATCTCTTGTAAATTTTGATATGGTTGGAACTGGTGATGATGGGGTTTTAATGCTTAATGCCAAAGAATATCCACAACTTGATAGCTTGATAATAGAAATGAATAATGAAGAAAAGTATTTCGACTTTATGAGAAGCTCTTATGTAACTTATTCAAGTGATCATGCTCCGTTTTATGATAAAGGAGTGGAGGCTTTTTTCGTCTATGCAGCAGGCGATAATGCTAATTATCATCAACCTCAGGATAAGTTTGAAGATCTTAGCTTTGCCGAATATCAAGACATTTTTAGGTTTTGTATTGATTTTGTTAAACTAATAAAAAAATAGACAATTAAAATATTGGGAAACTTTTAGAAAAAAGTGTAAATTTGTTGGCTAACTAACTAAACGAAATATGGATGCATTTAGAAAAATATCTCTAATACAGAGGAATCTTTTATTGATATTTTATATTGTTTTTTGTCTCGCTTTTATCTTTCCTGTATGGTTGCTTTTTTCTGCACCGAGTACTTTAGGGTTTGAAATGCCCAATTCTGTTATAATTTTAATTATGGCTGTAATGGCTGTAATATTTGTTATGATAGGAAGCTATTTTTATCTAATTGTGGCTTTGCCCGACCGTTTAAGCCGGAATTTTGACGTAATTAAAAACGATATAGCATCAGGCGAAATAAATACTGCGGAGAGTTTTGCACACAAGGTAATTGATTTTATTATTAAGCAATTTAATTTTGTTTTCTTTGATATAGAGTATGCTGCTATTGGGATTGCCGATTCTAAAAATGTTTTTTTTAATGATGATTTTCCTAAAGAGATGTTTAGTGATTACGCAGAAATTTTTCAAAAATGCAGCGAAACTGAAGATGTTATTAGCCTCGGCCCACAAAAATATCTCAATAAAAAAGTACATAAATATCTTGTACCAATTTATTTTGGTAATCGTTATCTCGGTTTTATTATTGTTCTAACTAATAAAAAGTTAAGCCTTTTGTTTCGAGGGATACTTGCAGATTTTGAAAACTTTTACGTTGACGATCAGTTATTACATGTATTAAATAATCAGAAAGTAAAAAAATAGTGGTGAATAAGAATAGAAAAATATTTGTTGCAGATTTTGATGGAACACTCGCTCGTGATGATAGCTCAATTTCGATTCAAACTATAGATTTATTAAAAAAATTAGGTAAAATTGACGTAATTCGTATTGTTGATACGGGACGGAGTTTGTTTTCTTTTAAAACTGTTGTTAATGATGACTTTCCAATAGATTATCTTGTGTTTTCTTCAGGCATAGGTATTTACGATTGGAAAAAACAAAAACTGTTGAAAGAATACTCAATAGGAGAGCAAGACACAGCTGATGTTTATAAATATCTGTCGGAAAATAATTATGATTTTATGGTTCAGTTGCCTGTTCCAAATAATCATTTCTTTCATCATTTTAGTTCCGATTATCCAAACTCTGATTTCCAATCGAGAATAAGTTATTATGAAAATTATGGAATCAAGCCAAGTAAGAAATGCCCTGTAAAAGCTTCACAATTTGTAATTATTCTTAACAAAGAAGCAAATGATATTATAAAAATATCACAACAGTTTCCGCACCTTAAGATTGTAAAAGCAACGAGCCCTATTGATCGAAAATCAGTCTGGATAGAGATACTGCCACCCAAAATATCGAAAGCTACAGGTATTGAGTTTATTCAAAATATCTATAATGCTAAACTGGAAAATATTGTTACAGTAGGAAACGACTATTATGATCTTGATATGTTGAATTATTCGTTGCCACAAAGTTCTTATATCGTTGCCAATGCACCTGATGAATTGCTTAAGATGTTTAATGCCGTCCAATCAAATGAAGAGGAAGGCGTTGCAGCTTTAATTCAAAAACTATATTTTTAAAATTCTACTTTTGGAGCAGTCGATGCTTCTTCTGCCGCCTCAAAATATTTTCTTTCCTTAAAGTCAAACATTTTTGCAAATAAATTACGTGGGAATTTAAGTACTAAAATATTGTAATCTTTCACTGAAGCATTAAATTCTTTACGTCTTTGTGTGATTTCTATTTCAATCACATTTAAGTCGTTTTGCAGACTAAGGAAGTTTTGATTGGCTTTTAACTCAGGATAATTTTCGACAGTTGCTAATAGTCGTGAGAGAGCTCCTGAAAGTTCGCTTTGTGCAGCATCAAAGGCTTCAAGGTTCTCTTGCGTAATCTCATCTGCATCAATATTGATAGATGAAACTTTTGCTCGGGCCTCGGTTACTGCCGTAAAAGTTTTTTGCTCGTGTTCTGCATAACCTTTAACAGTTGCAACAATGTTAGGTATAAGATCCATTCGCTTTTGATATGTGTTCTCAACATCTGACCAAGTGTGTTTTACAAATTCATTTGCAGTTACACACTTGTTGTATGTCGAATACGCATACCAGCCTAACCATATTATAAAAACTGTTAGTGCTATCAATAAAGGTAATCCAAAAATTGTAAAACCTAAACAACCTAATCCCTTAACTTTTGGGTCTTTGTTATCTTTTGTCATAATTTTATATTTTTTTGTAAAGATATAAAATAAAAATTTAATGTATGTTAAGAAAATTGTAAAAAGAAATCAATTTTTTACCGAAGTTGAAAAGAATATCGTGTTTTTGTAGAATGACAAAGAAATATCAAATAGCAAGTTTGTTTTCTGGTTGTGGTGGACTTGATTTAGGATTTATTAAAGCTGGATTTGAGGTAGTCTGGGCTAATGATTTCTTTAAAGAAGCAGTAGAAACTTATAAAAAAAACATAGGGAATCATATTGTATATGGAGATATTACAAAAATACCTAGTTCGGATGTTTCTGATAATTTTGATGTTTTACTAGGAGGGTTTCCATGTCAAGAGTTTTCTGTTGCTAACACTAAAAGAAGTATGGAAGATAGCAGAAACTTTTACTAGAGATGCAATAATGGAAGCAAGAAGAGATGGTGCTCCAAATGTTGATTTAATAGATGATATCGACTTTGTTTAAAAATTAAAGTCTCTTAAACTAGGTGTTGAAATTGAACAAATTGAAAAGATTAATATTAAAAAAGAGAGGGTTGAAAATTTATAAAAATAGCAATATGTCAGTAATAATACCAAAAATGGAGCATTTAGTAAATGATTTCCGTGAGTTTTGTGATACTTTTAATATTATATCAAATAAAGAAGCTGGAAAAGATGGATCTGATGAAGAGTTAATATTTGAAGAGTTAGAAATGATTGAAAATCAAAAATGGTTAATCAATTTTGTTGAGAATAAAACTGATGGTTATTTTAAGATACAGCTAATAGAATAAAAATTAATACTTTTGGTAAAAAAGTACAAATATTTATATTAATAATACTTATTGGCAGGTCAAACGCATGCTTTCTTAAGCATTAATATTGGGAAATATTGTATATGTCCCTTCGACACTTCGGCGTTGCTCACTTCGGCAGGCTCACTTCGGCAGGCTCAGTGCATCGCAGTGCATCGCAGTGCTGGCAAGCTCAGCACATCGCAGGGCATTGCCTCTGGACAAATTGTTTAGAGTGTGATTGTTTTTTTAATGATGTTAAATCTGCTTCGACTCAGTACAGCGCTTATCGGGCTATAATATATTTGCCCTCTTGGGCATAAACAATTAAAAATGATTATTCTGCGTATGTTAAACCGAGGGTTTGTCAAATATTGGTTACCACGGGTAAAACCTTTGGTGTAAACAAAATAAATTGAGTTTTTGGCGTTATTTTTGCTTTTTAAAAGGCAAAAATTATGACAAAAAATAATTATCAAAAGATATTAGGTGTATATGCGACTATTAATTAAATTAATTATTTTATAAAAATAAAAAAACGCCCAAATAAGCTAAACAGCTTAATCTTGGGCGTTTTTAGTTGCAATAGAGAACAAAGATTTTTACATCATTTCATTCATTGCCTCAAAAGCTTTACTGCCATAAGTTAGGGCAGGACCGCCTCCCATAAGAATTGCAACTCCAATAGTTTCGACAATCTCTTCTTTAGTTGCACCAGCTTTTATGGCGGATTGTGTATGAAGCGATATGCAACCTTCACATTGAATACCAATTGCAATGCCTAAGGCCATTAGTTCTTTATGTTTGAACGATAATGCACCATCAACAGTTGTAGCTTGGTACATTGTTGTAAACCCTTCTGCGATTTTAGGACTCACTTTTGAAAGTGTACCTAAAAAATCGAATACTTTTTTCGCTTGTTCTGAATATTTACCCATAATTGTTTTTATTTTAATAATTCGTTTTCTTTATTTTATCTAGTACTCATAAAATAAAAATAAAATGCTTTTGTTCGTTCGCTGTTTTAATATCTAATTTGTGCGTTTTATAAATTTTAATGCTCGAGAAATTCGAGAATAATCGAATCTCGAACTGAGAACTGAAAAAAAGATATTTTTGATTATTCAATGGTTGCGATTATTGTAGAGACAAGGCATAGTTTATAGCACGTACAGACGTTCAGCCGTACGTCTCAACGTGCTATAAATTATTGCCATTATTAATAAACTTTATGCAAATTGTAATATTTTTATATATTTGTCCAACAAAATCAAGCTTATGGGCTATCCGCAATTATTAGCAATTATTGGAACAATCCCTCTTTTTTCGATGCGGACATTTTTTTCTGCATTTTTAACTGCTTTGTTTTTTGCTTATCCCCATTGGTTTCCTGGTGTAGAGCGTGTTGATGCTGCCGCAGAACAAGTTACATTCTTATCTCAAAATTGGTTATTGATACTGCTTGGAATATTGAGCATCCTTGAGTTTATAGGCGATAAAAATACTGATATTAGATATTTCCTTCGCGAAGCGGAGCCATATATGAAACCAATAAGCTATTTATTAGTCCAGTTTTTTATTATGAGCGAAAGCTCTACAAGTGTTGTTGAGCAAATAAATTGGGCAGGGTTTAGTCCACTATTGATACTCTCTCTTGTTGGAACTGGAGCAGTATATTTTTTAGCAAGACTTCGTAAAAAGTTCCTCGATTTTTTATCTGATATAGATGCTGACGATAACCTCTTTATTGGTAAGATTATAAGCTGGATTGAAGATAGTCTTGTTCTTTTTGGATTTCTTTTATTGATTTGGACAGGCGTATTTATGATAATATGCTATTTGCTTGTGATTGCGATTTTGATTTTTATTGCAAAAAAATACGAAAAACAGGCAGAAAACGATAAAATTGCTTGTAAAAATTGTGCTGCAAGAATATATCCTTATGCTGTCGAATGTCAAAATTGCGGAACAAAAAATGACACTGTTTTTAATATTGGAATATTAGGGCAACGTAAAATCAATTTAATTGACGATATTGATAATCACCGACTTAATCTAATTGCACAGAGAAGATGTCCTAAATGTGCAACAAAATTTGATAAACGAAATGTTACACAGATTTGTAGCTCATGTGGAACAGTACTGTTTGACGACCCTAATCGTAAGCAATTTGTAAAATATTTAGATAGAAAATTCTATATAATTTTGGGCATTTCATTTGTTGTGGGATTTGTTCCAATACTTGGATTTGTCGTCAGTGCAAGTCTTGTAAGCGTTTATTTATTGTCGCCTTATCGCAAGTATATTTCAAAATCAGGCACACTATTATCAAGGATTATGATTAAAATACTAACATTAATATTGTTTGTTTTTGGTGCAGGATTAGGCTTTATTGCCGCTCCACTTTATGCTATAATTAGATATTATATTATTCGAAGTCAATTTAAGCTAAACCAAAAACACTAACAAAATTCCACATTTCGATGTTTTTGCAAAGACTATTTACAAATCATAACGACAATATTTTCTACATGATGTGTATGTGGAAACATATCAATCGGTTGTATATCAACGATATCGTACATGTCCTTAAGTAACGAAATATCACGTGCCTGTGTAGCTGGGTTGCAACTAACGTACACAATTTTATATGGACTCATCTCACGAATAACATTTATTACATTTTCATGAACTCCGGCACGTGGTGGGTCAAGAATTATTGTGTCTGGTTTTCCGTTTTCCTGTACGAAATACTTATTTAATAGGTCTTTCATGTCTCCAGCATAGAAGTCGGAGTTCGATATTCCATTAAGTTTTGAATTGGTTTTGGCATCTTCAATTGCTTCGGGAACAGAATCTATACCAATAACTTTTTTGCATTTTTTTGCAATATAATTAGCTATAGTGCCAGTGCCAGTATATAGATCGTAAATAATCTCATCTGCTTGAATATTTGCAAACTCAACAGTTTTTCTGTAGAGTTGAAGGGTTTGTTTTGTGTTTGTTTGAAAAAAAGACTTGGCATTTATTTTAAATTTTAATCCGTCTAATTCTTCAAAAATATGATCGCACCCTTTAAAGCAAATCACTTCTTGGTCATAAATCGAATCGTTAAACTTCTCATTTACAACATATTGCAAAGATGTAATCTGTGGGAATTCTACCGCAATAAATTCCATTAGAGCTTCGATTTTATTGATGTCTGGTTTGGCAAATATTACTACTATCATTACCTCGCCTGTTGAGGCAGTACGAATAATTATATTTCGCATAAAACCTTCGTGAGAACGTGAATTATAGTACTCGTAGCCGTCTTTTCTTGTAAATTCTCTAATCTTATTGCGAATTTCGTTTGATGGATCTTCTTGTAAGTAACATTTTTCAATATCTATAATTCTGTCGAACATTCCTTGAACATGAAATCCCAAACCTTCCAGCTCACGACTATCTTTATCAATTTCGGGGTCATTTTCTTCCAGCCAACGTCTGCTTGCAAATGTGAATTCAAGTTTGTTTCGATAAAATGTTTCGTCTTCGGAGGCAATAATAGGATTGATCTGATTTATGTTTATCCCACCAATACGACTAAGTTGATCTACAACTTGTTTTTGCTTATAAAATAATTGTTTTTCGTATGGTAGCATTTGCCATTTGCAGCCGCCGCAACGTTCAAAATGCGAGCAAAAAGGCACCACTCTATCGGCAGAGTGTTTTTTTATTCTAAGTAAACGACATTCGGCATAAGCTTTACGGGTGCGTGTAAGTTGTACATCTACGATGTCGCCGGGGATTACATTACGAACAAAAATAACATAGTTTGCGTGTCTCCCTATCGATACGCCTTCCGCTGCGATGTCGGTAATCTCTAAATTCTCTATAATCGGTTTTTTACGTCTTGCCACTGTGTTTTTTTTTGACAAAAATAATAAAATATTGCTGATAACGAGGTTTTTTACTTATGTTGCAATAAACCACAAACAGATTATAAAAACTTAATTAAGAAAATATTAATTGATAGAATAAAAATTATTTTTACTTTTGTAAAAACTAATAAAGAAAAAAATGGATAATTCAAAATTTTCAAAAATTGCATTGATAATTAGCGTTGTAGCTCTCGCTGCAAGTATTGTTGTTCTTGTATTTTCGTTAACTGGTCATAAAGCATCATGCGGAGAGAAGAGCACCGACTCTAACGGGATTGTGTTAGATTCTACTGGAAATCTTGCTATTGCTTATGTTAATTTAGATTCATTATTGCTGGAGTATAAATATTCTATCAAACTTAACGAAGACCTTTTAACAGAGCAGGCAAAAGCAAAAGCTAATCTTGAGGGTAGAATCAGAGCGTTTGAGAAAAAATATAATGATTTTATGGAAAAAATGAAACTTGGTAGTTTCCTTTCTCAAGCAAGCATGGAATCGCAACAAAATGATTTAATGCAAGAGCAGTCAAATCTCGAAAAACTTGATGCTCAACTTACCGAAGAGTTAATGATGAAACAAACCACAATGAATGAGGAATTATATGATACAGTAATGAATTTTATTCAAGGAAATTATGCTGATAAATATACTCTTATCTTGGGAAATGCTGCTGGCAGTAATATCTTGTATGCTGCTCCAGGTATGAATATTACACGTGGTGTTATTGACCAACTTAACGAGAGATACGCTAAAGGACAAGCCAATAATTAAAGAATGAATTTCGCCTCGTTTTATTTTGATAGATTTAATTCTAAACCAAAAATATTTAACAATAATCCCTGTAGTAATACGGGGATTGTTGTTGTAATACCTTGCTATCGAGATGAGTTCGTTTTTAAAACTCTTGATAGCCTAGAAAAAGCCAAAAATGTTTCACTTGGTATCGAAGTAATTGTTATTCTAAATTCATCAGAGAATGACTTGGATAAAACAATTCAAATGAATAAAAAAATCTCCGATGAATTATCCTCACGTGCAGACTCCTTGTATTATTCAAATTTTAATCTGCTTGTTCATAATGAAGTCAATATCCCCCCAAAGTCTGCTGGAGTAGGAAATGCTCGAAAAATTGGAATGGATGAAGCTGTAAGACGATTTGAGTTCTTAAATAAGCCAGATGGAATTGTTTTATCGCTTGATGCTGATACTATTGTCGAACCTGACTATTTTGTCCAAATTAAAAACGCTTTTATCAAGAACAAAAAAACTGGAGCTTTTTATTTCCAATTTCAGCACGATTTCGATAATTTACTTTATGATCAAAATGTAATTAATGCGTGTAAACTTTATGAAACTAATCTTAGATATTTTAGACTTGCACTAAATTATACAGAATATCCGCATGCTATTCATACAATTGGGTCATGTTTTGGAGTGAAAGCTATAAATTATATTAAAGCAGGGGGAATGTCTCGTAGGCAAGGAGGAGAGGATTTTTATTTGTTACATAAACTGTCTTCACAAACAAAAATAGGAGTAGTTCGCAAAATTATTGTGCGACCGTCACCAAGAGAGTCCGATAGAGTGCCTTTTGGAACTGGACCAGCGGTTGGCCAAATTCTTAATTCAAATGATTACAAAGTATATCAGTTTAAATTATTTAGCATTCTGAAAGAGTTTTTTGAACTTTTTGAAGATTTTTATTCCGATTTTACTGGTTCAATAAATAAAATTCCCCTGCAGGTTTTAAATTATTTTGGTGAAGATAAAATTGCAGCTATTGTGTCCGAATGCCTCAAAAACACCAATAATTATAAAGCATTTAATAAAAGGATGTTCTCAAAATTCGATGCTTTTGCAACAGTTAAATTTCTAAATTCATTTGACGAAGACTCTGAATATGCTAAAATAGATGTTAAATTGGCTGCAATCGAATTGTTAAATAAATTAACGCCTTATAATCATCAAGATTCTTCAGTTGAACAGGTGTATCAATCAATCTTAGAGTTAGATTGTAATAGCTGATTGATCACTCAGATTGATTTGCAATCCCAGTGTTTTTATTAACTATTACCACCCCATTGTTAATATTTATTTACAAAACTTGCTAATATTATGAATCGAAATTTTAATTTTGTGGCGGTATAATAATTGAAATTTAAAATTTTAACTATGTCACAACTTGTATTTATAGTTTTATTGACAATAACTATCGGCATTTTTGCGTATTCAGCCTTTAAGGTTTATCAACTATTTAAACTTACTAAACCAGCTTATCCTGTTCGTGATTTCGGCAAAAGAATCAATAGAACAATTGTAAACGCATTTTTTCAGCAAAGAATTTTTAGAAATCCGGTAGCTGGTTTTATGCACGCAATGGTATTTTGGGGGTTTTGTCTGATTTTGGTGGGAAGCATCGAAATGGTAATTGATGGAATAGCTGGTACCGAAAGAATCTTGGCTAGTTTGGGCTTAGTTTATAATATTATTATTGGTGGTGGAGATTTGTTTGCATATATAATCGCAGTTTTTATAGTTGTATTTATTATCAGACGCACCATCTTGAATGTTAATCGCTTGCATGGAAAAGAGATGCAAAAGAAAAATCATATAGATGCAATACTTGCTCTAACAATGATTTTGTTGCTAATGATAAGTCTTGCTGGAATGAATATGTTTTATATTGCTGGACATTCTGATTACGTAGGTGTGTATCCGATAAGTGCCCTAATTGCTCCTCTGTTTGTCAATATGCAAGCTGATACTATTAAATTAATCCACGATATTAGTTGGTGGTCGCATATTATACTAATATTCATTTTTGCTAACGCATTACCTTATTCAAAGCATTTTCATATTTTTATGTCAATCCCAAATGTGTTTTTTAGTCGTTTAACACCTCTTGGCAAAATGACCAATATGGATAGTATCACTAAAGAGGTAAAATTGATGATGAATCCAGAAACTGCTTTTGCTGCTACTCCCGAGGGAGATGAACCTCCCGCAAGATTTGGAATTTTAGACGCCGAAGATTTTACATGGAAAAACTATATTGATTCATTAGCTTGTACTCAATGTGGTCGCTGTACTGCCGTTTGTCCAGCAAATATTACAGGAAAAGAATTATCTCCGCGTAAAATGATTATGAATATTAGGCAAAGAATGAAAATGAAAGGACCGCATCTTGTTAAGCAGGGTGCCGATTATAATGATGGATTTTCATTGATACGAGACCTTATTAAAGAAGAAGAAGTTTGGGCATGTACAACTTGTAATGCTTGTGCAAAAGAGTGTCCATTAAATATCGATCATCCTACTTTTATTCTCGATTTACGTAGATATCTCGTAATGGAAGAATCTGCTGCTCCAGCTCAATTGAATGCTATTTTTGCAAATATTGAAAATAATGGTGCACCTTGGCAGTATTCAAATGAGGATAGATTAAACTGGACCGAATAATTTAAAATATTGAATTAAAATTTGTAATTTAGATAGCTATGAGTGAAGCATTAAAATCAAAAATTGAAGTACCAATAATGGCCGAATTGTTTGCCAAAGGAGAAAAACCAGAATATCTTTTTTGGGTGGGTTGTGCAGGAGCATTCGATACACGATATATGAAAGTAGCAAAAGCATTTGCGACAATTCTTAATCATTTGGGAACAAGCTATGCGGTTTTAGGAAAAGAAGAATCGTGTACAGGAGACCCTGCTCGCAGAGCCGGAAACGAAATGCTGTTTCAGATGCAAGCAATGACAAATATCGAGATTTTTAAAATGTACGAAATCAAAAAAATTATTACTATTTGTCCTCATTGCTATAATACTTTAAAAAATGAATATCCTGATCTTGGGGCAGAGTTTGAAGTAGTAAATTATTTGGAGTTTTTACAGGGTATGATAAAATCTGGTAAACTCAAACTTGATAAGTCAAAATTGAAAGGAAATAAAGTTACTTATCACGACCCTTGCTATCTTGGAAGAGCTAACGATATTTATGATTCTCCTCGTTTTGTAATTGAATCTCTTGGTTTAAAAATATCAGAAATGCAAAGAAATAAAAGTTTTGCATTATGCTGTGGTGCCGGTGGTGCTCAAATGTTTAAAGATGCCGAAAAAGGCGATAAAGAAATATTTATTGAGCGAACAGAGGAAGCTCTTGAAACAAAATCAGATATTATTGCAACTGCTTGTCCTTTTTGTATGACTATGATAACAGATGGACTAAAATATAAAAATAAAGAGGAAGAAATAAAAAATCTTGATATTGCGGAGATGATTGCAACTGCAATAATCTAGCCATTTCTCAAATTAAACTATCATCCCTTATTTTGCGTGCTTATATTTTATAATATTGATAAATATTCAGAACTCCTAAGCTATTCGAAAATCAACAATCCCCAGATTTGAAAATTAGCCTTAAATTTGTTGTGGAATTTTGACTTTATATTGCCGATAAAAAAAATAAATCCTATTTCTGCCAGTAAAGTGGAGGCAATGTAAACGTCAGTAAATAAATAAACAAAAACTATATTGAACTCAGGTTATTAACAGGGCAAACGCATACTTTAATTTTAGTATTTTAGGTAAATTATTCGTATCCCTAAGCTTTTCGTTTTTTACTAATTTTAATACAAATTGAAAAAAATATTTATAATTGTTTATGCCCCTTCAACAAAAAGAGCGGAAGCAACTGATAATCAAGGGTAAATTAGGGGTTCTAAACGTATTATCGGAGTTTTATTTTAGATACTTGTAAAAAAAACAAAATATCATTTTGAGTTTAATTATTTAGAAGTATATTAGCAACTAAATTTTTAATGATTAATAGAATATGAATATAACGAAACTCGAACATGTAATTCAAGCGGTTAAATCCAAACCCAAAAAGAGATTATCAGTTGCTTTTGCTAATGACGCTCATACTATAGAAGCTGTTAGTTCAGCTATTGATTTAGGCATTATTGAGGGAATACTTGTTGGCGATGAAAAGACAATAAGAGAAATTTGCAAACACGAAAAAATAGATGCTAATAAGTTTACTATTGTTCAGGAAGCAGATGAGATTAAAGCTACCAATACCGCGGTGAGTTTGGTAAATGAGGGTAAAGCCGATTTTATTATGAAAGGTCTTGTTAGTACTGATAAATATATGAGAGCCATTCTTAATAAAGAAACTGGTCTTTTACCTCCAAAAGCTGTCTTAAGTCATGTTGTCGTTATGGAGTTTGAACATTACCATAAACTCTTGGTCGCAACTGATGTCGCCGTAATTCCTGCTCCAGATATTAATCAAAAAATTGCACTTACAAATTATGTTATAAATGTATCAAAAGCTCTTGGAGTTGAAACTCCTAAAGTGGCAATAATTGCTGCTACAGAGCAAATGTCTCCTGCCTTACCAGCCTGCGTTGATGCCGCGATAATTTCAAAAATGGCCGAAAGAGGACAAATAAAAGGAGCTTTAATTGATGGCCCTTTAGCACTTGATGTTGCAATAGATAAAGAATCTGTCGAAATTAAAAAACTAAAAAGTGTAGTTAATGGCGATGCAGATTGTTTAGTCTTTCCTGACATAGAAGCTGCAAATGTCTTTTACAAAACTTCTACTAAATTGTGTAATGCTAAATTAGGTGCAATGCTCGTTGGTGCTAAATGCCCTGCAGTATTAACATCTCGTGGCGATTCTGCTGAAACTAAAACTTATTCAATAGCCTTAGCTGCTCTGACTGCAAATTAATTACTAAATATTTATATAATAGATGAATATACACAGAATTCTAACAATTAACCCAGGCTCTACTTCCACTAAAATTGCGATGTATGAGAATGCAAAAAATATTTTCTTAAAAAACATAAAGCACTCAAACGATGAATTAACTAAATTTACGAGCATTACTGAGCAATATCAATTTCGTAAAGACACAATTTTGAGAAATCTCGAAGAAGATGGACAGGATATTAGTACTATTGCGTGTATTGTCGCTCGTGGTGGACTTATATATCCCATACCATCAGGAGTATATGAAGTAAATGATGATATGCTAAAAGATTTACGCAATTCTCCAATCGGCGAACATGCAAGTAATTTGGGCGGATTGATAGCTCACGATTTAGTAAGCTCATTATCAGGAGTTAAGGCATATATTGCCGACCCAGTAGTAGTTGACGAAATGGAAGATATCGCTCGTATTAGTGGGCATCCAAAATTTGAAAGACTGTCAATTTTACATGCCTTAAATCAAAAAGCAATTGCACGAAGATATGCCGCTGAAGATAATGTAAAATACGAAGACCTAAATTTAATTATTGCTCATCTAGGTGGAGGAATTTCGGTTGGCGCACATCTTAAAGGTAGAGTTATTGACGTTAATAATGCACTAGATGGTGAAGGACCTTTTTCCCCCGAAAGAACTGGTACTTTGCCGAGTGGGCAGCTTGCAAAATTATGCTTTAGCGGAGAATATACGCATAAAGATGTTAAACTAATGATTAAAGGTAATGGTGGTTTAGCTGCTTACCTTGGAACAAACGATGCCTACGAAGTTGAATTAAGAGCTAAAAAAGGAGATACGTATGCACAGTTTATTTCAGATGCAATGGCTTATCAGGTAGCTAAAGAAATTGGAAAACTATCTGTTGTGCTTAAAGGCGAGGTCGATGCAATAATACTTACTGGAGGCATTGCATATAATAAGCAATTTTGCTCTTTTATTGAGGACATGACTAAGTTTATTGCTCCTATGAAAGTTTATCCTGGAGAAGACGAAATGTCAGCTTTAGCTATGAATGGTTTAATGGTATTACAGGGCGAATTAGAGCCAAAAATCTATAAAACTAAATGAATTTAATTTTTAAACTACTTTTTTTAGTAACTTTGTAAGTTTAAAGCATAATAATATTCAATATTTAACAATTAGTAATTATGAAAAATGTAATTAATACTCCAAAAGCCCCTAAAGCAATTGGTCCTTACAGTCAAGCAATCGAAATTAATGGCATGCTTTTTATTTCTGGTCAGGTGCCTGTTAATTCGGCGGATGGTAAAATCCCCGAGGGTATTACGGCTCAAACTGAGCAGGTCATGAAAAATATACAAGCTATTCTTACTGAAGCTGGTTATAGTTTTGATGATGTGATAAAATCTACGTGTTTACTTAGCGATATGGCAAATTTTGCTGCTATGAACGAGGTGTATGGTAAATATTATCCTAAAGACCCTCCTGCAAGAGCCGCTTTTGCTGTCAAAGGCCTTCCCCTAGGGGCACTTGTCGAGATTGAAACTATTGCAGCAAAATAATCTGTGATAGTAAAGTATCTCCATGTTTAACTAAAAAATTGTGTTTTGAAGATATATATTGCCGCTAACAATAATGTCAGTGAAAAATTTATAGATAAAGCAAAAACTGATTTCCTTAAGAAATTTTTGAGTTTTAATACTGATAATTTTGTAAACTCTGACGCTAATGTTATTTGGTTCTTGTCGGGAGGCGCAGAGCATAAAGCAATCGAACAAATTGAAGCCCAAAATAGATATTGTTTTTTAGCTTCTGAAAAAGATAACTCATGGGCCGCTGCGACCGAAGTTAAAGCTTTTCTTAATGAAAAAGGAATAAAAACTAAAATTTTTAACATCGACTTCATCAATAATCTCGAACCACTACAAAAATTCCTTGATGAAAAAGATAGTTATAAAAATACAAAGCTTGCTCTTATTGGAAAACCCGAAAACTGGTTGATTGCAAGCGTACCCGATTACGAGTTGTTGCATGAGGTTTTGGGTATAAAGATTGTTGAATATAACTGGTCGGAAATATTGCAGTTTGACGACAATAATTTTGATGAGTTTGATAAGTATTTTGCTAAATATAATTACAAAACATTCGAGAAAGATCGTGCACTTTATAATAAAATGATTAGTTTTATTCATGTTGAAGAAGTTTCTGCTATGGCAGTTTCTTGTTTCGATTTTATCAAAAAATATGACTATACCGCATGTTTGCCAGTTGCTCTATTAAATAACAATAACATCCCAACTGTTTGCGAAGGAGACCTCTGTTCGGCTGCTGGGATGATTGTCTTATCTAGAATTGCTGGGAAAATACCTTGGGTCGCAAATTTGAATGCCCTTGATAGAGAATCTGTTGTCTTTTCACATTGTACAGCTCCTTTAAATTTGCTTGAAGATTTTGATGTCGAAAGTCATTTAGAAACTGGAAAAGGAAGTGCAGTAAAAGGAAAAATTGCAAATCAGCAGGTTACGGTTTTTAGAATAGATAGGAACTTGGAGTTTTGTTTTTTAGCTCTTGGCGAAATTATCGAATCTGGAAATATTATCCAAGCTTGTCGCACACAGATTAAAGTAAAAATGTCGCATAAAAGTATTTTCCTATTACGAGAGTTTCCATTAGGAAATCATCATTTAATTGTGCCTGGCGATTACACCAATGTCTTGGCAGAATATTTTACAAATAAAGGCTTTCGAATATTTTAGGGATTGTCAAACAACGGCGAAGCCCTCACGACCAAAGGAAGTAATAAAAGCGATGCGCTGCGATGTGCTAAGCCTGCCGAAGTAAGCTTGCAAGCACTGCGATGCACTGCGATGCACTGAGCCTGCCGAAGTGAGCCTGCCGAAGTGAGCAACGCCGAAGTGTCGAAGTGAGTTTTTATCGAAGTGAGCAAGTAAATTCTGCATACCTTGTAAACGTCAGTAAATAAACAGGCAAAAAGCAAATAATTTATTTATTATAAAATTATCTATTACATTACACTGTGAAAACTTTTCCTTCTTCCACTTGCTTTAGCATCATTTTTAAAAATTGTCAAATTCAACTGTATAATATTAATTTGGATCCAAACCTGAATTAGAGTGTATTCTGATAAAAATCTAAGCGGAAATTATAATTTTAAAAGCTTATAAATGTGGCTAAAGCTAATTGAATTCGACATACTTTTT
>JAQVOR010000075.1 GCA_028702535.1 Bacteroidales bacterium | reverse complement strand
TGCCACAAACTTCGGCATTATCTACTGGTCCTACACTGGCAACTGGTTTTTGTGCAAATGTTATATATTGTGTGGCGGTTGCAGTACATTGGACACTATTTGCTTGATTGGTTTCTGTCCAAATAAACTCAACTGTTCGGCTGTGTTGGTTGGTAGGATAGCCACCTATTGTAACTTGAGTAGTTGCACTTGTGTTATTAGGAAGATATGTAACTCCAGAATATGGATTACCGTTTATAAAAGCAGACCAATAACCACTATAAATTGCGTTTGAAACACTTATATTTGCAACATTACCACAAACAGTATCATATAATGTTGTAACTGTTGGATTAGGTGCTTGAATAAAAGTAACTTTTACAATATCTTCGTCCCAGCATGTCCCTACATTTTCGCGCCAAGTAAAACTTACTACGCCAAAGGAATTTGCGGTAACACTTGTAATTGGGTTTGTTGCGTTTGTAAATGCACCATTGCCAGTCCATTGTCCAGTTGAGCCAGTAACGCTTGATATAGCATTTAAATTGACAGTATTTCCACAAACTGTAGTATCATTGCCAGCATAAGCACTTGGAGTTTCGAGAAAATGAACTAATACATCATCAGACCCTGAGCAGATACCATTATTTACATAGAATGTAAAGGTTTGGTCGCCATAATCATTGGCAATAATATTTATTGTACTGCTATTAATTGAAGATCCGTTAAGTAGGAAGAAAGTGCCAGTTGATCCCCATGTTCCTGTCATACCAAGTTCTGGTGGAGAAGCAGTTAGTGCTATTTCTAATCCACAAGTTGTAAGTTCATTAGCACTAATAAAGGCAATCGGATTTTCAAACCATACAACTGGAACACCAGGCGATTTGGAATAACAAGGGTCAGATTGATTAACGTATCCACCACCTAAATCTGCTCCAGCAATAGCTGAAATATAATATGTTTGGTCATAGTTTGCAACAGATAGTTCGCTAAAACAAAACTCAGAATCAGAGCCTCTAGCATAAATTATTCCAGGGTAACTTCCATCATGAACAATAAATTCCAATACATCGCCTGCATCAAGATACTCATCGCCGTTATGATTAAGCATGTCAGTACATTCATCGGCACATAGGGTTAACGGAGTTATATCTGCCATTGTTCCAGCAAAGGTTAAACAACCGCAATCTGTTTGTCCGTTATATGCAAAAACGTCACATCCGTTGAGGTCGGTAACAGTTATTGAGTATGGATCTCCAGAAGGATAAGTTGTCGAAAAGTTACCTGTATATTGAGTGTTTCCACCTCCTAAATCAACATTAAATGTTGCAGGACCGCCTCCTGATGATGAAATATTAAACGAAACAGTATAATCCCCCCCAGTGCAAACATGGTCTGAGAAGTTGCTCATGATAATGTGGTCGAAGAGGTTTATGTTTACGTTATCTGTATCGGTGCAAGTTCCAAAAGTTGCTGTAACGGTGTATGTTCCAGATTCGTTTATTTGAGCGACTTGTGAAGATTGTGGAGGTGTTGTATTCCATGCAAAGCTACATTGTCCGGCAGTAGCTCCCGTAACTTCGGCAGTAGCTGACATAAACTCATCACAGGCATCTCCAGTTGTAAAGGCATCAACTGAAAAGTTGTTATTTGTTGTTATAGTGAATTGTTCAATAATAGTATCACAATCGGCTCCGTCTGTGATTGTATAGGAATATGAACCAGCTTCTAAATTACTGATATTTGTTCCTGTTTGTCCAGTACTCCACTGTATAGAGGGATTTCCGGTACATGATTGAACAACTGTTAATGATGCAGTACCAAGTTCGCCACAAGATTCAGGTGTTGTATTTAGATTGGCAATGATGTCTTGTGGGTCTATAAATGGAGCATCAAATCCAAATAAGCAGAGAGAATTTCCTGACATCATGCTATATCCGTCCATTGCTAATATATAATCGCCAGGTGGAAGATTATTAGAGTAAATTACAGTTCCTGTTCCGTTTGAACAGCCCATGTACGAAGATCCTGTACCTCCAATACCATTGCAATTTAATCCGTTCCACTGGTAAACAGCAAATTGAATTTCGGGAGTCTCTCCTCCTGAGTTTGCCCAGCATTCCCCCTCTTGTACTTCAATAGTATAAGGCTGTGGATCATCAGCATTTACAGTAAAATTAAAGAAAATGGAGTTATCAGTTGTACCCCAACCACATTCACCTGGGGCAGTTATATCTCCGCCAGTTGATAGAATATTACATCCACCAGTTGATAAATCCATTGGGGTGTCACAATCATCTTCTTGCATGTCTAATCTTACGGAGGCACAAACAAAGATTTTTTGATTCTTATTGTCTTGATCCCATACTCTCATGTATATTTTTTCGCCTGGATTTAATCCGTTTACTTGCTCCCAACGTATTTCTCCATTTTGCATAAATCCAGCAGTAGATTCGAAACAAGCTAATAGGGTTAATGAACTGCAATCTGCTCCTCTGTAAACCGCTATTGCAGGCTTTGAAGCTCCCGTAAAAGCTGGAATAACATTTGAATTAAATACATGAAATGCCATTGTAGTTGTTGCTGCGGGAACATTAAAAGTGTACCATAAATCTTTTGTTGTACCGCTAAACGAGCCACAGGTTGGAGTAGGAGTCTGGGTACTGGCAGTAGCAGATGCAAAATCTATTGATTTTAGAGCCATTAGGCCACATGTGCTGTACATCTCAACATCTAAATGTTCTGCTGTAGCACAAGTGTTTTGAGAGAAAGCGACATTAGTAAATACCGAAAATAAAACTAAACACAGAATAATTGGGAAATGCTTTAAATATGTCATGGTTTATAATTTTTGTTATATTACAAATATATACATTTTTTTTTAAATCTTGTGAATAAAATGTAAAAAATATTTGTTAATGTTTTATGTGTTATAGAGTTAAGACAGTATTAACTGTTGATTTGTTGTATCGGTGGGGAAAGAAATCTGTTTTTGCACGATTTTTAAAAGTATGCGATATTACTAAAGTGAACTCAACCCTCAACCCTCAACTCGAAACCCATTCTATCGAAGTTATCCAGCATTAAAATCAAACACAGTAAAATATTCTTGTTTATTTGCTGAAAAAGTGAGTACTTTACAAATTAATTATGTTTTGAATGAGTAAAAAAGACAGTATAAGCCTTAGAGGGGTAAGAGTTCATAATCTTAAAAATATTGATATTGAAATTCCGCATGGAAAATTAATTGTAATCACGGGTTTATCAGGCTCAGGAAAATCATCACTTGCTTTTGATACCTTGTTTGCTGAAGGACAACGCAGATATGTTGAAAGTTTATCTTCTTATGCAAGACAATTTTTGGGAAGAATGAATAAACCTGAAGTTGACTTTATTGATGGAATTCCTCCAGCAATTGCAATTCAGCAAAAAGTTAATACTCGTAATCCGCGCTCAACTGTTGGTACTTCTACCGAAGTTTATGAATATTTAAAATTATTGTTTGCTCGTATTGGAAAAACATATTCGCCAATATCTGGTAAAGAGGTTAAACGACATAGTGTTCACGATGTTGTTGATACTATTTTGGGTTTTGATGATGGTACAAAAGTGCTTATTTGTTTTACATATATGTTTAATAATGTTCAAACAAAAGAAGAGCAACTTCAGCTTATTCAAAAACAAGGATATAATAGAATCGTATGCGATGAGGACTTATTTCGTATAGATGATTTTATTAAGGATAGATCTTTAAAAGCGAAAAAATCTGTTAAGATTGTACTCGACCGTATTGTTGTTAAAAGCACTGAGAATCAGATTGGTCGAATTTCGGATTCTGTGCAAACGGCATTTTATGAGGGGAGAGGCGAGTGTTGTGTTATGCAAATGGAAGCGGAATCAAAAATAAGTCAGACGTTTTCTAATCGTTTCGAGGCAGATGGAATAGAGTTTGAAATTCCAACGGCACATATATTTAGCTTTAATAATCCGATAGGTGCTTGTCCAGTTTGTGAAGGTTTTGGCCAAGTACTTGGAGTGGACGAAGATTTGGTTGTCCCAAACAAAAGTCTTAGCTTGTTCGACAATGCAGTAGCATGTTGGAGAGGGGATATTATGCAGGGATGGAAAAAAGAATTTATTAGCAAATCTACAGATTTTAATTTCCCTATTCATCGTGCATATCATCAATTGTCAGAACAAGAAAAAGATTTGTTGTGGAATGGTAATTCAAAATTATCGGGCATAAATGATTTTTTTAATTATCTCGAAAGTAAAAAACAAAAAATACAGTATAGAGTTATGATTTCGCGGTATCGTGGCAAAACTACATGTCCGCAATGTAAAGGTAAACGACTTAAAAAAGAAGCTTTTTACATTAAAATAAAAGGCAAATCTATTGGTGAACTTGTGGATATCTCAATGTTTGAACTTAAAGAATTTTTTGAGAAAATAAAGCTAACTAAATATGAGACTGAAGTTGCTGAACGTTTGTTAGAAGAAATCACTACCAGATTAAATTCTATTGTTGATGTCGGATTAGGCTATCTTACATTAAATAGACTTTCGTCAACTTTATCGGGAGGCGAATCGCAGAGAATAAATCTTGCAACAATTTTTGGTTCAGGTTTGGTTGGGTCATTGTATATCCTCGATGAGCCAAGTATTGGATTACATCCCAAAGATACAGAAAACCTAATTAGTGTATTAAAAAATCTTAGAGACAGAGACAATACCGTTGTGGTTGTAGAGCATGATGAGGAGATTATGCGTTCAGCAGATTATATTATTGATATTGGACCAAAAGCGGGAAGTTTGGGCGGTGAAATCGTTTTTGCTGGCACTCCTACCGAAATGATTAAAAAAAGTAATAGTCTTACGGCTCAATATCTAAAGTCTATGTTAACTACATACGATTCGTATGATCGTCAAAAATGGAATAACTTTATTGAAATAAAAGGAGCAAGACAATTTAATTTAAAAAATATAGATGTTAAATTTCCTTTGGGAGTGGCAACTGTTGTAACAGGAGTAAGTGGCTCGGGTAAAACAAGTTTGATTAAAACAATTCTCTATCCAGCATTAAAGAAAACTCTTGGACAATATGCCGATAAAACTGGTGAGCATGATTCTATTACTGGTGATTTACATTTGATTACCGATATCGAATATATTGACCAAAACCCAATTGGAAAATCTTCAAGGTCAAATCCTGCAACCTACATAAAAGCCTATGATGAAATTAGAAAACTTTTTGCAGACCAAAAGCATTCTAAAGCAAATGGATACAAACCATCGCATTTTTCGTTTAATGTATCAGGAGGACGTTGCGAAACTTGTCAGGGAGAGGGCGAAATTACTGTCGAAATGCAGTTTATGGCTGATGTGCATTTAGTTTGTGATGAATGTGGTGGTAAACGGTTTAAAGACGATATTTTAGATGTGAGATATCAAAATAAAAATATTTTTGATGTACTTGATATGTCTATTGGCGAAGCGGTTGAGTTTTTTGGTCTGGGAAATGGACGAGCTGAGAAAAAAATCACAAGTTTGTTGCAAAATTATCTTGATGTTGGTCTTGGTTATGTTAAACTTGGACAGTCGTCAAATACTTTGAGTGGTGGAGAAAGCCAACGAATAAAGCTTGCAAGTTTTCTTAGCCGCGAAAAAATGTCTCCTATGATTTTTGTGTTTGATGAACCTACCACGGGATTACATTTTCACGATATTCGTAAACTTTTACAAGCATTTGATAAAATTAGAGATAAAGGACATACCTTAATCATTATTGAGCATAATCCAGAAGTAATAAAATTTGCAGATTGGATAATTGACCTTGGCCCCGAAGGTGGCGATAGAGGTGGACAACTTATGTTTGCTGGTACTCCAGAACAGATAATTAACTCAAAAAAATCTATTACTGGAAAATATATTGTGTTAAAATAAAGCGATTTTACTCCTCTGTCTTCTCATTTTCATTTGATGCATTGTGAGTATCGGTAGTTTCGGCTTCAATTTCTATAATAGTTTGATGTGCTTCTTTTTCAAGCTTGTTAAAGTGTGAGATTTCGGTTCTTAGCCAAAACGACATTATTACATTTAAAAGTCCAAAAACTGTCATTACAATTCCAAAGAAAATAGTTATGCCTTTTATAGCATTAAAAGGATTTAATGCCATTACTGTACCAGCAATAATCATTAAAATTGAAAAAGCTACAAAAACTTTTGCAGTATAGGATAAAGGAAAAAAACTTAGACTTAAAGCTAATTGCGAAATGCCTCCTAATATTATTGCTATGCCAAGAACAATAATGAAAATCTCAATAAAAGTTGTGGGATAGACAGCAAGTGCAAGTCCAAAGAATATTATCAAAAAAGACCCTATTATGCTTAAAATTTGCAAGAATTTTTTTTTGCTTTTGTGTTTTAGTCTCATTATTAGGGTTGTAAGACCGCTTAGTCCAATAATAATACCAATAGACAGAATGATTATTTTTAAGGTAAATTCTGGAACTGCCATTGATGTAATACCAAATGTGAGAGCTATTAATCCCATATAAAGCAACATATTTGCTGGTAATTTTGCGTGTGTAGGATGTCTCATAATCGTGTTTATTTAGTGGTTTATACTTGTAATAACAGTTTTTTTCTTGTATTGTTATTTTATTGATACAAATTTAAAATAATATTGGTAAAATATGATTAAAGTTAGAGAAATCTTTTTTATAAAAACACACAACTATCGCCATAGCTTAAAAATCTAAATTCGTTGTCTAAGGCATATTTGTATGCTGTTTGCCATTCTCTTTCGCCAATAAATGCTGCTAATAATAATAGTAAGGTCGATTTTGGCTGATGAAAATTAGTTATTAGCCTATTGGTAAAAACAAATTTATAGCCTGGAACAATCATTATTTGTGTTGAGCAATTTAGTTGTTCTAATTTATGTTCTTGCATCCAATTATAAAGATGTTTTAGTATTTCGAGACTTCGATTTTTTAGAGTGTTTATCGACTCATCGTATGCTTCCCACTGATTTATTTGGAATTCATTAGTAATGTTTTCTGGATTATTATACACTTTACAAGCTATCACAAATAGACTTTCTAAACTGCGTACCGAAGTGGTTCCAACAAGCGTTATATTTCCAAAATTATCTATTAAGTTTTTAATATTATTGCGGTTAATTATAAAATATTCAGTATGCATTTTATGCTCAGCCGCATTGTCAGTTTTTACTGGATGAAATGTGCCAGCACCAACGTGAAGTGTGATAAAATCAGTCTTAATGTTTTTGCTTTGTATTCTCTTTATCACTTCATCTGTAAAATGCAATCCAGCGGTTGGAGCTGCAACCGAACCTTGCAATTTACTGTATATTGTTTGATATGTGATTTTGTCACTGTCTTCTGACTTGCGGTTTAAATAGGGTGGGATAGGGATGTCGCCCGAATTTTCTAAAATATCAGAAAAATGAATATTTGGATTATCCCATTCAAATAATATTTCAAAAGTGTTTCCTATTTGTTGTAATTTAGAGATTGTGATGGAAAGCTCTTGCCCTTGTATTTCAAGTTTTTTTGTCAGACTTCCTGATTTCCATTTCCTATTATTTCCCACAAGACATTTCCACGAGCATTTTGTGTTTGTAGCCAAAGCGAGCGAATAATCAATTGGACTAATTGGTTGAAGGCAAAATACCTCAATGACTGCTCCAGTTTCTTTTGCAAAGTGCATCCTGGCATTTATAACTTTGGTATTATTAAAAACAAGCAGACTGTTTGCTGGTAAATAATCTGAAATATTTAAAAATTTATCTTGAGAATAATTTGAATCTTTTCCAATTAAAAGTTTGGAAGAATCACGTTTTGTAAGAGGATATTTTGCAATTCTGTCATAAGGTAAATTGTAATCGTAATCGTTTATATTTATTTGTCCTGCAAGTTCCATTATTTTAATTTTGGGCAAAAATAGTGAATTGCAAACAAACATTGCTAAAAAGATAGGATTTGGTTGTAAATTCTCTAAATAATTTGTCATTTAGACCGACTTGTGCTGAGCTTGCCAGCACTGAGCAACGCCGAAGTGTCGAAGTAAGGGAACAACCTCATGTTGTTGTAGTAATAAAAAGACAAATTAAGTTGTAAAAAGAATATTTTGATGAGGTGTATTAATAATCTGGATGAAACCTTATTTTTTGAGTAATGTTTGTTATAATCATTTTACTTCCCAAACTTCCCAATATCAATAAACTGAAAAATTCTGGACTGGATTTGTTCAATACTTTCGGTGTGAACAACATCAATAATATCTTTTGTTGTAAGATTATCAAGGTTTTTTAGATTGTCGTCAGAAAGCATAAATTCTTTTTCTTCAAAATCAAAAACTTGTTGAATAACTACTTGAGTTTCAGTATCATTAGCGGTAAGTTGTATAAGCCTATCTTTTAGTTGTGAAGTGCTAAATTTATGTCGTTTTTTATATTGCAAACCATCATTATATTTTTCTAAATAGATGCTTTCGATTTGTGTTTTGAGATTATTAAAAAATCGAATATTCCTTTTTGCAATAAGCCCTTTTGCTTTAAATTTTACATCTTGAAAATAATCTTTAATTGCTAAAAGATCTTCTTCACTCATTTCCGAAATTGTAAATCCAGCAGTATAAACGGTGTTGAAATAAATAAAAATCTTCTTTTCGTTGCAGAAATTAACCAAATCGGGCATTTCTTTCCAGTTATTCTGCATTGGGCAAACCGAAAGGTTTACATAATTGTTTTTCTTTTTTGTTATCGCAATAAAATAGTCTAAATTATTTAAAACAGTCTCTAATTTTGCATTTACTCTGATGTTTTCAAATGTTTCAGGGATTAAAGAATCAATGGACACGCCTATATAAAAATTTCCTTTTTTAAGATATGATTTTACCTTGTCGTTAAGTATTGTTCCGTTTGTTTGCAGAATAATTTTACACTTTGGGTTTATTTTCATTATTAAATCCCAAATATCATAATATATATTTATTAAAAAAGGTTCTCCGCCTAAGAATTTAGCAACTTTTAGTGTTTTAATATATGGTTCAAGTTGTGTTAAAAATTCCTTATTATAAGGATGTTTGATTTTTTCTAATCCTTTTGATTTGGCGATACTGTTTGAAAATCCTTCGTGGCACATTACGCATTCGAGGTTGCAAGTATTATCTAATTCAAATATTATTTCTGATGGCGTATCTCCCTGATTTTTTAATGGATCGTATAGTCTGGCTTCGACACCTTCGTAATTTCCAGCTTCAATTAATTTATGACAATGTTGGCAGCCATACATAAAATTTTGTCTGCAAAGTTCTGTTTGTAATTTTTTGCGTTTATCTCCTTTTATTATTTCTTCAATACTGTTTTCGGGATATTTGCCGAGCTTATGCACACGATTAAAACAACAGGCAGTAGCATTTCCATAAATATCAAAATATAAACTTCTGCTTGGTGCGTGGCAGACGCAGGGTTCAGACCCTGTAATTCGGCTTTTGTTGTATGCAATAAGTTTGGCACTGTCGCCGTACAATGGGTTTAAATGTTTTTTGAAATTTCTATACTTATAAAGATTTCTCAATTTTATTGTAGAACGATTTATTGCCGTTGCAGTTTCATATATTTTGTGTGATATCAATTCTTGTTATTTTAAATTAAGGCAAATTTCTTTTAATTCTTCAACTGTTTTAGTTTGCAAATATTCTACAAAGATATTATTTTCTATTTTGACAAGTTTACCAATAATTGTTAGATAAACATCTGTTTTGTTTAATTCATCAAGCAAAGCCATAAGTTTTTTGTTTAGATTACTATTTCCATCAATTTTAGACAAAATCAGCTCTAAAGCTTGCGTCTTAGTGAGTAATTCTTCCTTTTTGTTGGTGCTTTCTTCCTTTTTATCTTCTTTTTCCCAGTTAATTAGTAATTTTACTAAGTTTTGGTAATTTTCAAAATTTGTCTTTTGTTTTTTTGTTTTTTTAGGTGCTTCAAAAGTTTGTAAATTGCTAATTGTTTCTTGAAGTAATTGTTTGTCAAGATATTTAAGCGACAGTTCTTTAGGTTTTATAACAGTATGATAATAAACGCATATATTTTTGGAGTTAGCAAATTCGACAAACTTGTGTAACTCGTGTCTGTTAACTGTCATTGGACACACCAAAATATTAAGATTGGTTTTGTTTTTTCTGCAATAATCAATAAATATGTCAATATTATGTAAGGCATATTCAAATTTACCACCTCGTCTTATGTTTTCGTAATTTTCTTTTTCTAATGAGTCGATTGAGACATTAAAATGAATGTTTTTATGTGTGTTTAAAAGATGCTCAATTTTCGGATTCATTGTATTGGCATTCGTAGTAATCAGGATATGGCATTTTGGATTTATTTTAGCTATTTTATCCCAAATCTCATAATATTCCTTGATCATAAATGGGTCGCCACCTGTAAATTCAGCAAGTTGAAGATGGGGGATAAATTCGTCAAGTTGCTCAATAAAACTTTTGTCATAGTGTTTGTTATCTGTAATATCGTCTTTTTTATTCTTTTCGATTGACGACGACAAATTTGAATCACACATTATGCACGAAAGATTACATTTGTTAGATAATTCAAACTCCATTATTGTAGGATATTTGCTTTTGGAGAACGCATAATGTTCGTATTTATTGATTAATAAACTGCCATAAGATTTTTGTAGCATTAGTTTATTACAAAATTGACATGTAGTTTCAAAATCACAATTATTGTGTTCTTCTCTTATTTTTGCAAAAGAGCCTTTAAACCAAATATCGTGAATGCTTGCATTGTCAATTGATGATGAATTGTCGTTATAACTTGCATAACATGGCGAAACTTTCCCATTCCGTGCAAAAAACATACTTGTATATGGTGCATAACAGATATGTTTAAGCGGTCCGTATTTGCGTGATTTTTGATAAGCAAGGAAACTCTTGTCTTGGCATTTTTTTGTGCCTTTGGGTTTAACAAACATAAACCATAATAGCCTTAAATCACGATTTATCTCGACCGTTAAATCTTTGCAAAATTGTGGAAGTATATTGTAAATCTTATTTATCATAAATACTAAAACTTGTCAAATTTACAATTTATTTATCACTACTAAGAGATAATAAGGAGAAAATTGTAAGTAATGTTATTAGATTTTGTTCAAATCTTAGATTTCCATTTTCTTGAATGTTTTTCCTTAATGTTACTTGATTTTGAACTTAAAAGAGATAAGCTATTCTGAGTTATCTTACAAAATTAAGCAAGTTATCATTTTAAAACCAAAAGCAGGGGGATAAATTCATTAACAACGTGGTGAAACTTTACAAATATTTTAAGTTCTGACCCATATGACATTTATACTTTATTATTGCATGCGGAATATACGTTTAACTTGGAAAAACTATTAAGCTTTGAAAATGCTGAAACAATAATTGCGAATTGCAAAAGAATACTATCAGTAGAAAGCAATAATGCTAATGCATATTATTGGATTGGTATTGCTCAATATTACATTAATCATAAACAACAAGCTTTTGAAAATCTAACTAAATCGAAACAGTTAGGACAGGAACTTGCAAGTATCTTTATATTTGAAAACTTTTAAACTTTTTATTATGAAAAATACTATTTTTATTTTGTTTACAATTCTTCCAATGATTGTTATTTGTCAAGGTAAAATTGTTACAAATAATGGTAAGATTATTGAGGCAAAGATTATTAAAATTGGAATTAAAAAAATATTTTAAAAACGACCCCAATAATAATTTACTATTTAGTTGTGGCATGACATTTCCCTCGCTCGCTCGGATTCTGCAATTCGAGTGCAGTGAGCGGAGGTTGAAATGACATTTAATATGGGAGTTAAGTCGGCGAGAGTTATTGTGGAACCTCAACAATTGATTACAGTAAGATGAACAATATAAATGCTGAATGTTTTTCAAGTATTAAAAAGTTATAGCTTAATGCAATAGCGTAACACTTGGATTATAAATCTGAGTGAGCGAGAGGAAATCCACCGCACAAGGATTGTTATAAAAAGTTGAAAACTAAAAAGCAAAAACTTGCTTAGATGAAAATAATTTGACTATTTTTGTCAAAACAATAATTTCAAGATGCAAAATATTGGTGAACTAATACGGACTTTAAGAGAAAAAGAAGGCTATCCTTTAAGAAAGGTTGCAGCTTTTTTGGATATTGACCAAGCGGTGTTAAGTAAAATTGAACGAGGACAAAGAAAACTAACAAAAGAGCAGGTAGTACAACTGGCTGACTTTTTTAATTATGATGAAAAAGAAATGTTAGTTAATTTTCTTAGCGATCAGATAATATATGAGATTGGTAACGAAAAATATGCAAAAGATGCGTTGAAAGTTGCTGAAGAAAAAATTGAATATTTAAAAAAGAGCAGACATGAATAAAAAGATAATATTTGAGGATATTAAGCGAATAAATGAAATAGGCCAGGAATATTGGAGTGCTAGTGAACTATATACTGTTTTGGAATATTTAAAATGGGATAAGTTTTTAAATGTTATTGACAAGGCTAAGAAAACATGTGTGTTGTCTGGTATTGAGCCAAATGATCATTTTCCCCGAGTGGAGAAATTGATAGATTTACCAAAAAGAGCGAAAAGAGATATTGGAGATATTTACCTTACAAGATACGCATGTTATTTAATTGTTCAAAATGCCGACTCGGCAAAAGAAGTTGTAGCATTAGGGCAAACCTATTTTGCTGTTCAAACCAGAAAACAGGAATTGCAGGAAGAATTTGAACAACGTAGAGGTAAAGATGAAAAAAGTTTATTTCTAAGAAAAGAAATGACAGAACACAGACTATTAAAGAATTGGGCGGAACAATGCCCGAAGATTTGCCAATAGAAGAGAGCATTAAAAATCTGGAAACAGGAAAGAAAAAGGAATTTAAAAATAAAAGCAAATAATACTATGCCAACACTAAATTTCAAGGGAAAATCATTTGTGCAAAACCACCATTTGGCGGTAAAGTATCATCAGTTGGTGCCAAAAAAAGATAAAAGCTTAACCGATAAAGTTTCGTTACACGATAATTTAATTGTGCAAGGCGATAACCTAAATGCACTAAAAGCCCTTTTGCCTACTTATGCTGGAAAAGTGAAGTGTATCTATATTGACCCACCTTATAATACTGGAAACGAAGGATGGGTTTATAATGATAAAGTAAACAGTCCGATGATGCGTGAATGGCTGGGTAAAGTTATTGATAAAGACGACTTAACAAGGCATGACAAGTGGCTTTGCATGATGATGCCACGACTGAAATTGCTCCGTGAATTATTGGCTGAGGATGGAGTGATATTTATCTCAATTGATTATAGAGAAGCACACAATCTAAAAATACTGCTTGATG
The DNA here is from genome assembly GCA_028702535.1 of Bacteroidales bacterium. Lineage (GTDB taxonomy): Bacteria > Bacteroidota > Bacteroidia > Bacteroidales > ML635J-15 > Bact-19. The sequence continues at coordinate 3,246 of JAQVOR010000075.1, read as the reverse complement.
AAGTTTTCAATGAAAATAATCTGATAGCTGAATTCATTTGGCATAAAAAATATGGCGGTGGTGGAGATAATAAAAATATAGTGACAGAACATGAAACAGTCTTTTCATATTCGAAGTCTAAAAATCCAGAATTGGAGCAAGTTATAAATGCGATTGAATATGATTTTAATGATTTTGCTGGATATGAAATTGATGAAGATGGAAAGTACTACTCTGCTAATGAAAGTATTTTAATGCGAGGTCCAAATTCAACACCTGATAAACGTCCTAATTTATGTTATCCTATTATTACTCCAGATGGTAATGAAATTATACCTAGATACGGTAAAGGCACATGGGCGTATGGTAAAGAAACTCTTAATACTAAAATTAAAAATAACGAATTAATTTGGAAGAAAGTTAAAGATGAATGGATGCTTTATAAAAAGCAATTTCTTTACAATGACACAGATGAAGTTAGAGCAAAAAAGCCAAGGTCAATTCTTGATAAAAGATATTCAATTGGACAAACAGGAGAAGGCACAAATATACTTAAAGAAATTTTTAATGGAGAAAGATTATTCCAAAATCCCAAACCAATTAGTTTAATTAAATTTTTACTAAACTTAGCTACAAACACAAATGAAAACTCAATAATTCTTGATAGTTTTGCAGGCTCAGGAACAACTGCCCATGCAGTACTTGACCTAAATAAAGAAGATGGCGGAAATCGAAAGTTTATTTTGGTTGAGATGGAAGATTATGCCAATACTATTACAGCCGAAAGAGTAAGGCGGGTAATTAACGGAGTACCAACATCTAAAAACTTTAAAGAAGGTACAGGAGGCACATTCAGTTATTTTGAATTGGGAGAACCTATTGAAATGGAAAGTATTTTGCGAGGAGAAAACCTACCAAGTTTTGAAGAGTTTGCAAAATATTTGTTTTATACTGCCACAGGTGAGGAGTTTGACCCAAGCCAAATAAATAAAGCAACAAATTATATTGGAACAAGTAAAAACTATGAAGTTTATCTTTTTTACAAAGCTGATATTGAATACTTAAAATCAACTGCCTTAACGCTTGATAGAGCAAAATCTTTGGGAAAACATAATAAAAAAAAGCGATTGGTGTTTGCTCCTGCTAAATTTGTTGATAATCATACCTTAACTGATTTAAGAATCGAGTTTAGTCAGTTACCTTTCGAAATTTATAAACTTAAAAGCTAATGGAATTAAAAGATTATCAAATAAAAGTAGTTGATAAACTCAAAGAGTATTTACTTGCTCTTTCGGAATACAAAACAAAGTATCTAAAAGCCATAGAATTTGACTCCGAAATGGCAATGGATTATAATTTCCCAAGAAAAGCATGGGAGCAATCGGTTGGCAGTATTTATCATTCAAATGAAAATGGTATTAAAGAACCTTTGCCAGAGCTATATTTAAAAGTTCCTACTGGTGGTGGTAAAACCCTACTTGCATGCCATTCAATCGATTTAGTAAATAAAACATATCTAAAAAAACAAACAGGCTTAGTCTTATGGATTGTTCCTACAAGCCAAATATACAGGCAAACTATTTTAAACCTCAAAAATAGAGAACATCCTTATCGTCAAGTAGTAGATATTTCAAGCGGTGGAAGAACATTAATAAAAGAAAAAACAGACCATTTCAACCGATTAGACGTTCAAGAAAATTTGGTTATACTAATGCTGATGTTGCCATCGGCAAATCGTCAGAATAAAGAAACACTAAAAATATTTCAGGATGCAAGTGGTTTTACCGACTTTTTTCCTGATGAAGATAATTACAAATTAAACTCAAAATTAAGAGAACAAATCCCTAATCTTGATTATTTTAAATCTCTTGGAATGGAAGACGAGCAATTTTCAGGAATTGCCGACTTGAACCAACCAAAAACATCTTTGGGCAATACTTTACGTTTGCTAAAACCTATTATCATTATTGACGAAGGACACAAAGCATATAGCAAAGGTGCAAGAAATACAATCAGAAATTTTAACCCTTCAATTATACTTGAACTTTCGGCAACTCCGCCGAAGGACACAAATAAACTGGTTGAAATAACAGGCAAGGAATTGAACGAGGAAGAAATGATAAAACTGGATATTCATTTAACAAACAAAACCAGTTTTGATTGGAAAGACACCATACTTTGTTCAATAGAAAAACGTAACAATCTTGAAAAGACGGCAGAGGATTACGAGCAAAATACAGGTATAAACATTCGTCCTATAAATTTAATTCAGGTTGAACGAACAGGAAAAGACCAAAGAGAAGGAAAGTTTATTCATTCGGAAGAAGTAAAATTTTTTTTAATTAGAAAATGTAATATTCCTGAAGAACATATTGCCATAAAAAGTAGTGATAAGGACGATATTGAAGGAATAGATTTATTGGATAAAGATTGCCCGATAAGATATATTATAACAAAACACGCATTACAGGAAGGTTGGGATTGTCCTTTTGCTTATATTCTTACTATTTTAACAAATCCGAGTTCGCAAACAGGAATTACGCAATTAATAGGAAGGATTTTAAGACAACCATTTGCACAAAAAACTAAAATCAAGGAATTGGACGAATGTTACGTTTACACATTCCGTCAAAATGCAGCTACTTTGGTAAAAGGTATCAAATCAAACCTTGAAAGCGAAGGATTAGGAGATATTGCAGGAAGAATTTCAGTTGATAGCGATGATAATTCAATTACAGATGTTTTGAAAGAGAAAACATTGCATTATCGTGAAAAATTTAAAAAGTTTGAAGGCAATATTTATCTTCCAAAATTTGTAATTCAGGAAAAAGAAAGCTGGAGAGATGTAAATTTTGAAGCCGATATTTTAAGCAAAATAGATTACGAAAAACTTGAAATAGAAAAATTACTTGAAGTTTCACTTTCAAATATCCGAAAACAAGAACAGGAATTAATATTAGGATTATCAGATGAAGAAAGTGAAACGGTAAAAGAAAAAGACAGGATTGAAAAAACAAGCAAACTAAGGATTAATGAAAGTTTCCTGACAAAACAAATTTTAGACCTTGTCCCTAATCCGTGGATAGGTATGATACTTGGCAGAAAAGTAATTGAACTATTCATTAATAAATACGACAAAGAGACAATATCATCAAATTTTGTTTTCATAATTGAGGAACTAAAAAAACATCTTGAAAAAGAAAGAGATAAAGCGGCTGAGATAATTTTTAAAAAAATGGTTAATAGCAAAGAATTACACTTCTTTTT
>JAQVOR010000074.1 GCA_028702535.1 Bacteroidales bacterium | reverse complement strand
TTTTCGTCTTTAGGAGGTTTTGGCAACAAAACTTTACGACTAAGTTTGATTTTATGGGTTTTTTCGTCTATCCCAATAACTTTAACTTCAATTTCTTGTCCCTCTTTTAGTACCTCTTCAACAGTTTTAATTCGTTTCCAGTCAATTTCTGAAATATGAAGCAATCCTTGATGATTAGGTATAATTTCGACAAAAGCACCAAAAGTTGTAATTCCTTTCACTTTACCTTTATAAATTTGGTCTAGTTCTGGCACACGAACAATATTACTTACCTTTTCTTTAGCATTTAACATATCTGTACCATTATTTGCAGTAATTTCGATATATCCCTTGTCATCAATTTCGGTAACAGAAATAGTAGTATTAGTAGTTGCTTGAATTTCTTGAATTATTTTACCGCCTGGGCCAATAATTGCACCAATCATATCTTTTGGAATAACGACAGTTTCAATTCTAGGAGCATATTCTTTGTATGATGCTCTAGTTTCAGGCAATGTTTCGAGCATTTTTGCTAATATATGCTCTCTACCTTGTTTTGCTTGCAACAATGCTTCTCGGAGAACTTCATAAGATAATCCATCAACTTTAATGTCCATTTGAGTAGCAGTAATACCGTCAGGAGTACCACAAACTTTAAAATCCATATCACCTAGATGATCTTCGTCTCCTAAGATATCACTTAAAATGGCATATTCCTTTGATTTTGGATCTGCAATTAGTCCCATTGCAATTCCAGAAACAGGTTTTGAAATTGGTATTCCAGCATCCATCATTGCTAAAGTTCCTGCACAAACTGTAGCCATAGAAGACGACCCGTTTGATTCGAGAATATCAGAAACGACTCTAACAGTATAAGGGAATTTTTCGCCTTTTGTAGGTAATACTTTAGCAAGAGCTCTGTGAGCAAGATTTCCATGTCCCACCTCACGACGACCGACACCTCTATATGGTTTAGCATCACCAGTTGAGAATGGGGGGAAATTATAATGCAATAAAAATGGTGAATATCCTTTTATCATTGCACCATCAATCATTTGCTCGTCCATTTTATTTCCGAGTGTAACAGTTGTTAATGCTTGAGTTTCGCCACGAGTAAAAATAGCCGATCCATGAACAGTAGGTAAATAATCGACTTCGCACCAAATTGGGCGTATTTCGTTAGTTTTTCTGCCATCAAGTCTCACTTTTTCTTTTAAGACCATTTGTCTTACAGCTTCTTTTTCAACATCATGATAGTACTTTCCAACGAGTTTCTCAACATTTTCGAGTTGCTCTTCGTTATACTGGGACAAAAAATCTTCTTTTACTTCGCCAAACAGACGTTTACGTTCATGTTTATCGGCACTTTGTTTCATAGCAGCTGCATAAGCTTTATCAAAAGTTTCGTCCCAAACTTTTTGTTTTAATTCTTCGTCATTTATTTCATGAGAATATTCTCTATATCCTTCTACGCCGACCATTTTACGCAATTCTAATTGTGCTTGACACTGAACTTTAATAGCTTCGTGAGCGAATTTAATAGCATCTAGCATTTCTTGCTCAGAGACTTCGTTCATTTCACCTTCAACCATCATAATATTGTCGATAGTTGCAGCCACGATTAGATTAATATCGGCTTCCTTGTTTGCTTCAGTTCCAGGGTTTATAACAAATTCGCCATTAATTCTTGATACACGAACTTCAGAAATGGGACCACCAAAGGGAATGTCAGTAACAGCAAGTGCTGCTGATGCAGCAAGTCCTGCCAGGGCATCGGGCATATCATCTTGGTCTGCCGACATTAGCATTACATTAACAAATGTTTCTGCATGAAAATCGGCTGGAAACAATGGACGTAAAGCCCTGTCAATAAGTCTGGATATTAAAATTTCATAATCTGAAGGTCTAGCTTCTCTTTTCATAAAACCACCAGGGAAACGGCCAACCGAAGCATATTTCTCTCTGTAATCGACCGAAAGTGGCATAAAATCTACATCATCTTTTGCTTTATCGGCAATAACAACTGTCGCTAATAGCATGGTTTTACCCATCTTCACCACTACCGAACCAGTTGCCTGCTTCGCTAGTTTACCAGTGGAAATCTCAATTTCTCTGCCGTCATTAAGTTTGACGACTTGTTTAAATTCTTTGTACATTTTTTATATCTGTTAAATTATTGTTTTTAATTAAAAAAAAAGCAAAACATAATAAGTCTTGCTTTTTTTAAGTTTTAGCGACGAAGTCCCAATTCTTTCACTATCGCTCTATATCTTTCGATGTCGTTGGTTTTTAAATAATCCAACAAACTTCTTCTTTTTCCTACCAATATAATCAGTGCACGCTGCGTACTGAAATCTTTTTTGTTCTTTTTCAGATGCTCGGTTAAATGACTGATACGGTATGAAAATAAAGCGATTTGAGATTCTGCCGAACCTGTGTCGTTATTAGACTTCCCGTGTTTTTCGAAGATTTCTGTCTTCTTTTTTGAATCTAAGTAGTTATTCATCACCTATAATATATAATTAAAATTAAGGCTGCAAAAATACAGTTTTATTTCTATTTAACAAAATTATAGGGCGTTTCTTTTGAAATAATTATTTTACGCTTAATTTTATTAGTTCGCATTTTAAAATTATTGCTGTCCAATAAAAATCAAACATTAAATTATACAGTAATGAGATAACTTCCGCCTTAGGGTTTGTCAAACAATATATTAATCTTCGACTTTTTCGAGTACAATCTGAATAAAAACCTGAAAAACAAATATAATATTTGCAAAGACAATCAAACCAGCACCAAGAATCTTAATTATTTGATAATCTGCGAGTAAACTATTGATTTGTCCATAACCTGGGAGTAAAAGTCCAATAATTAAATAGTAGGTACTTAGCAATATCGCTCCAAACCCTAGCATAATGGGTGAAGATGAACTAAATTTAGATGTTTTGTGTGACAAACGTATAAAAGTAAACACCATCAATAATACTTCTATTGAAAACAATATTGCAATTAGTGCTGATTTCTCTAACATCTCGAAAGACTCATCACATGAGAACAATGCATTGCTGATATTATTTTGATATTCCTGTATAAGCACATCATTTGTTTGAGATTTAAACAAAGACATAACTTGTTGGTCAAAGATGTTTGTAAGAGCAAACACAGTTACGCCCAACAATAACCCAACACAAGCGATTGTAATAGTATTTTTAAATTTTCTTAATCTGTATAATGTTCTAATTTTTTCCATATTTTTATTAATCAACAAAGCTTTGTATAGCAATTTTATATGATTTAACACCAAACCCAGTAATTATTCCTTTGCAAACAGGAGCAATCATATTATTATTTCTAAAACTCTCTCGTGCATACACATTCGATATATGTACCATCACAACTGGGACAGATATTGCAGATATTGCGTCACGAATAGCTACCGAAGTATGAGAATATGCACCTGCATTTAATATTATTCCGTCAACTTGATTTTCAATATCATACAAAACACTAACTATTTCAGATTCAAAATGAGAATTGACAAAACTCAAATCCATATTATGAAAAAAAGTTTTAAGATTGTTAAAATAATCGTCCAAACTGATATTTCCATAAACTTCTGGCTCTCTTTTGCCAATATTATGTAAATTTGGGCCATTTATAATTATTAAACGCATTACTTTTGCAATAAATTTATGAATTACAAATATAAATTAAATATTCTAATTAACTAAATGAGAAATTGGCAAAATATAATAGATAGCTTTCAGATGTATTTAAAACTTGAAAGGAGCATGTCAGAAAACACATATTTTGCTTATGTGAGTGATATTAATAAACTTCTCAGCTATTTTAAAATCCACGATATAAATATTTTACCTGCCGAAGTAAGCCCAGAATTACTCACTCAGTTTATCGAATATATTGCAGAAATTGGGCTATCCGATAAGACACAATCCAGAATTATATCATCTGTAAAAGCCTTTTATAAATATATGATTATTGAAGACCTCGTTGATAAAGATCCTTCTGTTTTTCTGGAAACTCCAAAAATTGGTCGTAAAATACCAGTAGTGCTTAATGTTTCTGAGATAGAAAAAATTCTATCATCAATTGATGTTAGCAATATATTTGGACATCGAAATAGAGCAATAATTGAGGTCCTATACGGCTGTGGATTAAGAGTATCAGAGCTTATAAATTTAAAAATTTCAAATATTTATTATAGCGAAGACTATATTAGAGTTATTGGTAAAGGAGATAAACAAAGGCTTGTGCCATTAGGTCGTGCTGCAAAAAAAGAAATTGGATTTTATATGCAATCTTTTAGAAATCAGATTAATCCACAAAAAGGACACACAGATTTTTTATTTCTAAATCGCAGAGGCAAACAATTAACGAGAGTAATGATTTTTACCATTGTTAAAGAGGCTAGTAAAAATGCGGAAATTGAAAAAAATGTGTCGCCTCACACATTTCGACATTCGTTTGCTACACACCTAATAGAGGGTGGAGCAGATCTTAGAGTAGTACAAGAAATGTTGGGACACGAATCAATAACAACTACCGAAATATATACTCATGTTGACAGAGAATATCTTCGAGAAATTATTATCCAATTTCATCCTCGCTCATAAAAAACCCTACCTAATCAACTGGATATTTCCTTGTTGTTCGTGTCCAATTTGATCCAAATCAGTAAACCGCACATTCCAATAATAAATTCCATTAGGCAAATATTTATCTCCTGCATTACGAGAGCCTTTTGTTCCGTCCCATGCCCCAGCACCGCAACTACTACAATCGGCTTCGGGATCAAAATTATCGCTCGCAAAAACCAATTCACCCCAACGATTATAGATTTTGATATCAAAAGTGTGTCGGTTAATTCCTATTCCACAAACCCTAAAACAATCATTTATCCCGTCTCCATTAGGCGTAAAAGCGGTTGGAGCCCAAACTGTATGTTCGGATCTGATAGTGATATTTCTAATAGCCGTGTCGGTACATCCATACTCATTCTGACTAATAAGCATTACTTCGTATTCGCCAATATTATCAAAGAAATGCATAGGACTTCGAAAGTTAATAGTTGAATCTCCATCTCCATAATACCAGAAATTAAAGAATGCATCTTCGGAGTAATTAATAAATTTGATTTGCGGATTTAATATACTTGCTACTTCGGGTTCGGCCGTAAAATTTGCATAAGGTTGAGGATATATCTGTACAAGGCTATCTTTTATGATGTTGTTTGTGCATCCAAACTCATCTCTAACTGTAAGTTCGACTTGAAAATAACCAGATTCTGAATAAACATGAGTTGGATTTTTCACAAATGCAAACCTATCATCGCCAAAATCCCATATATATTCATAATTATCTACCGAATCCAGAGACCAGAATGGGATTTTATGTCCTGGACAGCCTTGATTCATATCAACTGCAAAATCGACAAAAGGTTTTTGGTGAACATAAATAGTTATTGAGTCGTGAACGTTAGGAGTTTCGCACATATCTTCTACTGTAAAAACAAGATTAGTCGTTTCTTCGGGATAGAATATAAACGGTGAACCCACTATATCGCCTTGGCTTGTTGTGATTTGATATGGGCCACCATTTCCACCACTAATATCCAGTTCAATTTCTGTGCTTGAGCCAAAGCAAACATTATTTACACTATTAATAATATTATTAATGCTTAGAGGAGGATAAACATTAACCTTTACATGATAACCTGCGGCAGTACAACCACGATTGTCAGTAACAGTTAAGTTATATGTTGTTGTATTTCCAGGACTTGCTGAAAAAAGGTGTTGAAATTCTTCGGAGCCGTCTGTTCCACTCCAATAAAATTGATATGGTGGTGTACCGCCAGCAGCTTGTGCAATTACCTCTGCTTCTCCGCCGATACAAATTGTATGATTACCCAAAGGCAAAACTCTTAGTATTTGCGGAGACCCAATATTGGCAGTTCCGTAAATTCTACAATTATGATCATCTGAAACTGTGAGGGAATAAGAGCCTGGAGAAGCTAAAAGAGTATTTGTATAATTTGCATTTTCCCAAACGTAATTATATGGAGGAGTGCCACCAGTTACAATTGCATTAGATGTTCCATTATTGCTATAAGAACATGCGGCATCTTCGGTTTCAAGTGTCATCTGTAATTTTGGTGGTTCTGATATGATAAACATTGTATCAGCCTTACAACCAATTTGATCGGTAATTGTAAGTGTATATAAACCAGTACAAAGATTATTATAATATGGTCCACTTGCTGCCCACGAATAATTAAATGGCTGCAAACCACCAGTAATAGTTACCATTGCATTTCCGTCACAAGATTGATAACATTTGTTGTCTTCAGTTGTAAGGTCAATAAAAATTTCTGGACTTACAATTACTTCGCTATTTGCAAGATTACTAATACATGCATTGGCATCTTCCACATAAACTGTGTAAGTAACATCTTCGTGAGGCTGTATTTGGAAAGTTTGCGGTCCCGTAGCAAAACCGTTTCCGTCTCCACTATCCCAATAGATTGTGTAAGGCAATGTACCCCCCATAGGTTGCGAAGCAATATTTATATACTGATGTTCGCAAATCGCAAAATCACCAGAAGTAACTACCTGCAATAAATTTGGTTGTGTAATGTTAAATTGTTCAAAAACAGAACATCCATGCGAGTCTAAAACTGTTACTTGATACGTACCTGCAATTATGTCGTTATGGCTCATCATATTATACCCATCACTCCATAATGCCTGATAAGGAGGCGTTCCACCGGTTGCAGTTATTTCAGCATTACCTGTATAAGTGTCATAACATAATACATGAGCGTAAGTTGTGTCGTACTCAAGAAGAGTAGGCTCATTTATAGTATAAGTAACTCCAAATGTACAGCCATTAACGTCTGTTACAGTTACACCATAGTCTCCTGCACAAAGATTACTAAGCTGGTTTGAAGAAGAACCCCAACTATACGCATAAGGAGCAATACCTCCTTGTACACTTATAGTTGCAGCTCCATTACATGATTCGAAACACGGATCATCTATTACAGTCATTGTACCAGTTAATAGTGGTGGAATAAAAATATTAACATTATGGTCATCTGTTAAATCACCTTCGCTAACAATAAGCGAAATATTAAATGTCCCACTATCAGGAAAATCTAAAATATACGGACCTTCACCACTACCGCTAATAACAGTTGCTGGACCAAAATCCCAATCAAAAGTTGCTACACCGTCAATAACATCACCTGTAAATGTTACAGTAGTATAATCGCCAAAACAAGGAACATTTGTTACAACAAAATCAGCTATCGGAATATGTGAAAACGTTACATTAATATCATCAGAGGCAACACAATTTGGTGCAAGGCTTGTCTCTGTCCACGTAAAATTATACACCCCAATCTCATCAACAGATACAGTTGTATTAGAAGAGTTAGCAGGATTAATATTTGCAATACCTGCACCTCCTGTATAAGTCCACACTCCAGTATTGCCAAGATCCATTTCTGCATCTAAGTTTGTTGTAAGAGTAAACACCTCAATATCTGGCCCCAGATCAACTACTGGAGGCTCAATAGCTGTAAGGGTAGTACTAAGAGTAATCGTATCACAAGGATAAATAATATGAGCAGTATAAGTTGTTGTAACATCTGGACTAACATTTATATGATCTACATCAACATCACCAGTACTCCATACTATGCTAACATTATCAGGATCTGGAGAATTTACAGTAACAGTAAGCGTAGCCTCTTCCCCAACACATATAGATATAGGCCCATTGTTTTCAATTTCAGGATCAACAACAAATGCATCAACTATAGTAATAATATGTTGTGTCTCACCTGCATCACAAGGGCAACCATTTTCAAATGTGAGGATAATTGTTTCGTCTCCTTGGACAGTTCCCAAATCATAAGCATCAAAGTAAACAACGATACTATCTTGACCCGCTGGTATCTCGAGATTAGTGGGTATTTCAGAATAATCAACTCCTGGAGTTGCTGTTCCGCTAATTGATAGTACAATTGGCACGATTTCATTTAGAGGAGTTTCGTCTGTTCTAGAAAAAACTATAAAATTACTACAACCTCTCATAACAGACAAAGTATTAGACCAAGCATTAAATGTCTCAACAGTATAGCTTTCGCCAGATACGAATGAATTTGCTTTAAGAAACACAGCGGAATCATAAATTCCATCACCAACATCGGCTACAGCAAGTTTTATATGATATGTAGCACACTGAGTTACAGGCTTTGTAGCCGTTAAAGTTACAGTCAGCCCATCATATTCAATATTAGGACCATATTGGTTATTAACATAGTATCCAGAATTTGTTACAGCATTAACATTATTAATGCTTACAGGAGTTGTTGTGCCAGGAATTAAAGCAACGTTAACATTATTATAATTTTCAGGACCTCCAGAAATAAAGAAAGCAAAAACATCATTATAAGTAGAGCTACTAGGTGGAGCAAATTCGGGATACTCCTCACTGCCAAACACATACTGAAATTCAAGTAAATTAGATGCTGGAACAAAATCAAACTAAAGTACAGCAGCATCCTGAGTAGTTCCATAAATAATTGAATTTAAATTAGCATCACCGCTACCGTACATATTAGTGCCTGTGCTTCCTGAAGTATTAGGTCCAGGAGCATCCATAACATTACCTGTAGATAGTATAACCCCTTCTGCAAAATCGAGTCCAGGTATTGCGTTCGAGAAATAACCTATTTGCTGGGTATTTCCAGCAAAAGTAATATTACTAGCTGTAAGACAGCCTGTAATAAGGACTTCCGTTACTAGCTGCTGAGGTGAATAAATGTTCACATTTACGCTTAGAGCTTTTGGAAAACTTGGCACATCTTCACCTGAGATACAAATATTTACATTTCCAGTATCTGCTACCCCTAGTTTCCAAAATCGCACCAATAATTCTCTATTTTGATATTGCTCTTCTGGATATAAACACAATGAAGCCTCTATATCACGAAAAACATCGCATTTTATTTCATGATATTCGCCATCCTCGACCACATAAAACGCAAGACCAAAAAATGTGTCTCCATCAAATTGCAATTTAACCGTTGCTTTTCCGTCATCTGGCACAAGAAAACTAAACCACGAACTTGCTCCTGGATGCATTCGATAACACTTTGGTAACTCTAAATCATTTCCTGAAGTTTGATCGTAAATGTATGACCTATAAAGGCAATCACTTTTAATAGCAAGCTCTGTGGGACTATCGAAATTCTTACTTAATTGCTCTTGAGCAAACAAAGGAAAGCTTAACAATATGCTAAGCATAACAAATATAAAGTATTTAATCATGTTTTTCGTTTTACAGTTTTACAGTTTTATAGTTTTACAATTCGATTTAATGACGTATTTTATTTAATATAGTTGTCTTTATTTTATTTTATTTAACCAAACAGTTTTTCTTGGTCCCAAATTCGTTTGGTCATTAAGCTTTGTAAAGGTTCCGAACATCAACTCGTAGTCTTTTTTAAATTTTGGTTCTAAGATACAATTTTTTTGAGATAAGTTATGTAAAATAATAGTTTCAAGATTTCCAATAGTTTTTTTGTACGACAAAATAGTGCTATCAATATTAATAAATTCTGTTTTCCCTACTTGAATTTCCTGATTTGCATTTCTAATAGAAATCATCTTTTTAAGATTATTAAAGATAATACTTTGGAATGAGATTTTATCTTTTAATTTCACTGTCAAGTCTGCCCAATCTACTTTTCCGCGAACTAAATTACGTGTATCGTTATGTCCAGTTAGCTTTATTTGTTTATTATAATATTTTTTATCGTTAGGTTTACCAAACTCATCACCATAATAAATAATTGGAGTGCCTCCCAAAGTTAGCATTATTGAGAAAGCCTGAATAATTTTGTCCGTATCAAACTTAAATAATTCACTTAATCGAGCCGAGATGCCTTCACCCATTCTAAAATCCCATTCGGGTTTATGACAATAATTTTCGTGTATGAATTTTCGATCTTCTTCGCTAACATAGACCAACTCTAAACTTAACTCATCGTGGCAACGTAAAAAAGTAAACCATTGAGTATTTTCAGGTATTTCGGGAGTAACCAAAGGACTTAAAACATTTATTATAGGTTTTGGACTTTCAAGAGCCATAGATTTATATATTTGAGGCATCAACGGAAAATGATATCCAGCATGACACTCATCGCCTTGTCCTAAATATTTTACTACTTCTTTAGGCGGTTGGCAAGCTTCTGCAAGTAAAATCACTTCGGGATTTAAAAACTCTACAATTTTCCTAAAAAACTTAATAATAACATGAGTATTATCGAGATTTTCACAGTCTGTCCCCTCCTCTTTCCATAAATATGGTATAGCATCTGCTCTAAATCCATCCACACCTTTTTCTATCCAGAACATAAAATTTCGGCACATATCGAGCAAAACATCTGGGTTTCTGTAATTAAGATCGGGCTGAAATTCAAAAAACCTATGAAAATAATATTTATGCTCACTAAATTTTTCCCAATTACTATCGCACATTCCTTTAAAAAGCAATCGACAATCAGAGTATCCTTTATCATTACTACTCCAGATATAATAATTTGTATATTTATTCCTATCGGGCAATGATGATCTTTTAAACCAATCATGTTGGTCTGATGTGTGATTTATTGCGATATCAAAAATGACTTTCATTCCAAGTTTGTGAGCTTCTTTAAGAAAATCATCAAAAGCTTGACTACCCATTGCACCAAGAAGATCTTTGCGTACTTTTTTATAATCTGAGATATCAAATCCTGCATCTTTCATTGGGGATTCCAAAATTGGCAGCAACCACAAACAATTTATTCCTAAATCTTGCAAATAAGGCAACTTTTGGGTTAATCCATCAAAATCATTGCTAAACAAATCAACATACAACGAATATACAACAACTTTTTTGTACCACAACTTATCAGATATCGAAAATAGATGTTCTGTTCTTTGCTTTTGTTCAAGAAGTTCAGTATAAAACGGATCTAACATCTTTACCGAGATATCAGGATAAAGTGTTTTCCATAGTTTGTTCAAATCTGCTTTCATACTATGCATAAATTGTTAATTCGGTTCATACAAAATTAACTCTATTTTTAGGAATTAAAGATACAAAATTTTATATTTGTAAAAAAATGAAAAAGAAATGAAAAAAATAGCCTTAATTTTATCAGGTTGTGGAGTTTATGACGGTAGTGAAATACATGAAACTACTATGGCGATGTTAGCTTTGTCTAAAAACGAAATAGAATATGAATGTTTTGCACCCAACAAAGAACAGTATCATGTTATTAATCACTTAAATGGTGATGTTACAGACGAAAAACGTAATATTTTGGTTGAGTCGGCACGTATTGCCCGTGGCGAAATTAAAGATACTAAAGAACTGCATGTATCGGATTTTTCGGGCTTACTACTGCCTGGCGGTTTTGGTGCTGCAAAAAACTTATCGGATTATGCTTTTAAAGCCGAAAACTTTACAGTAGATGAAGAAATTGCAACTATTATTAAAGCATTTCATACTGCAAAAAAACCAATTGCAGCACTTTGTATTGCACCAGTTTTAATTGCCAAAGTACTAGGTGCAAGAGTAACAATAGGAAATGACACAGCAACTGTCAATGTTATAAAATCCGTAGGTGCAACTCATGTAAACAAAGAATATCACGAAATCGCTGTTGACGAAAAAAATCTTATCGTTACAAATCCTTGCTACATGCTTGCCACTAATATTTATCAAGTTAGCCTTGGTGCCGAAGCCGCAGTGGCTGCAATGTTAGGATTGATCAAAAAATAAAGAAAACTTGACAATTGTCAAAATAATTAATTTATTGTTTATCAATATCTCAACGCAGTTAATCGAAATATCCCAATACGACATATTGTAATTACATGGCCATAACTTCACTTTGCACATCTTTTTGTATGGCTAAAACTTGTTTTTTAGCACAGCTAAATCAACACAATTTATATTTTATTTTATTAATTGATAAAATAAAATATAAATAAATTGGAACTGATATGTTTTTTTGATTATCTTTACAGTTCAAAATAAGCATTTAGTATTTTTTTGGCTGGAAGTTAGACTGAAATAAAAATAAAAAAATCGTGTCAAATGAAAAAATATATAACCTTTAATATTATGAATATGTTAAAATCTATTTTACTCACAGGCTTCTTTCTACTTATTTCTGTTTTTGCTTTTTCGCAAGCAGTAAACGTAAATAATATAAAACAGACAGAAAGTATTAAAGATGTATCTTCATCTGTTTCTCCTAATGTTACACATACCGTTAAAACTGGAGGGACTTTAAGTTCAATAACCCAAAAAGTAATCGAACTTTCCGAAGGCGATAATACAGCAGCAGAAAAAACAGTACGCTATTTAAAAGTGGATCGTACACCACCAGTGATAAAAATTGTTAGTAATGAAGAATATTTGCTACTTGAAACCAAAGAACAACAATCGGTTATTAGCGAATCGGAGGTCATTAAAATTATCAATCAATTTAAATAAAAGACTCATGAAAAAGTTATTATTGATAATAGTTATATCTATTTTTACATTAAATTTATTTTCTCAAAGCAATTGCAGTTCAGCGATTGCTTTAACTCCAGGCACACAACAATGTGGAACAAACAATTATGCGGGTGATTTTCCTGATAACAGCACAGCACCCAATAATCCATGTTCTTCCTATTATAATGATGGTGAGTATTGGTTCAGATATACAGGAACAGGTTCAGAAATTCAATTAGATATGAGCAATTTAACAGCAACCTATTCTGGGGTTTTTGTCTTGGATGCTTGTCCTTCAAGTTCTCCAAACTGTATTGCATCTAACACAAATACATCAACATCCGATTATTCAGTTACAACACCAGTATTAACCAGCGGCGTAACTTACTATATAGTAATAGCAAATTGGGACGCACCTTATAGCACTTATTTTTGTCTAAATGCGACAGAATCATGTAATCCTGCGATATATAATGTTACTCAAACATGTTCTGGTGACAACTCATATTATGATTTATCAATTCAAATAAGCTCCATGGTTGAAGCTACAAGCGTTAATATAAAATTAGGTGGAACTACATATTATACAGGTGTTGGCGTAGGTACATATACAATAAACGGGCTAACATCTGGAGCACCCCTAAATATTATCGACAACTCAGATCCTACTTGTATCTCAGCTGAGTTTATTCCCATGTGCGACTTGTGTAATAGTCCTACCTCTCCTTCAAATTTATGTGTAAATGCTCCTTTAATCGACTTAAGCCAACCATTCGAAGGAAGTACAGATTGTGCATATACTGTTGGTCCAACTTACCCCACAGAGGCTTGCGGAATAAGCCTTGATAATGATTCATGGATGACTTTTATAGCTGGAAGTACAGATGTGGAAATGGACTACACCGTTGGAGACTGTTCTCCAATAGATGATGGAATACAACTAATAGTTTTTACAGGTGCAGATTGCAATTCTTTGGTAGAATTACCAAATAGTTGTGTAAACCCGACAGGAGAGCTTACTACCGGGACATGGAATTTTTCTGGTCTTACGATTGGAGAGACATATTATATCCGTATTGACGGATATGCTGGTGATTTATGTGATTATTATTTTGAACCAGTTTCTGGTATAGTTATTACTCCGCCAAATGATGAGTGTCCTGATGCTATCTTACTTGACTGTGATGATGTTGATATTGCAAGTAATATTCTTGCTACTTCTATTGATGCTCCAGCAGGCTGTGTCGGTGGTGGAACTCCTTCGGAAGGTATTTGGTACACATTTATAGGAAATGGACAAGAGGTCAGCATTTCAACCGATAACCCAGGAACAAACTTTGATACAGAAATAAATATTTTTGTAGGTCCTTGTACAGCTTTAACATGCGTTGGCGGAGATAATAACGGTGGCACAGGTACAACATCATCTTATACTTTTACAACAAACTCTGGTACAGAATATTTTATTTATGTTGATGGAAATGGCAATGCATTCGGACAGTTTGAAATAAGCTTTACATGTAATTCAACTCCTTGTGACGCAGATGCAGGTGTTTGGGACTAAAAATAACTTGAAATTAATGACTATGAAAAAAATCATATACATATTATTAGCTTTTTTAACTTATTTTTCTGTTAAAGTGTCTGCTCAATGTGATTATTTTTATACAGTTACAGTAAGTACTTCAGCATATCAAACAGATGCAGGTTATCATCAAGTGTATGTTTTTGTTGATGATTTAACAGGTGTTATTGTTGTAGTAAATTCTACTGGAGTTTTTACGCCAACATTTAGTGGATTATACAGAATTTACGCAGTTAATTATCTTGATCCTAACCCTCCAGTGCTATCCGCAGGTAATCTTTGGACAAATGTAGAAAGCTATTCATTATCCAATTGTATGGATATTTTGGGACCCTATACAGGAACTGCCGTTAGTATCTGTGAGGAAATTTGTGAATTAGACGACATCGTTGTTTCAACAAGCGGATATCATATAGGCGGTTCATATCAACAAACTTATGTGTTGGTAAATACTTCAGGAACAATTCTAGAAACTAATACATCTGGAACTTTTGCCGGTTATAGCATCGGTGTATATTATGTATATGCAGTAAATACCGAAGAAACTGATGTGTTGAATGAAATGACTAATCTGGGTCCATGGGCTGATGTTTCGGCAATGATGGCTGCTTATTGTATGGACATTATTGGTCCAAGAGCATTTAATCTTATTGAGGCTGTTACTCCAACATTTAACCTGTTAGGTCCTTATTGTCAAGGAGATACTCCAGGTGTGTTGCCAGGTTCATCAACAAATAGTCCTCCAATAACAGGAAACTGGTCGCCTGCAACAATCTCCACAGCAAGTGCAGGAACAACAACATATACATTTACACCTAATGCAGGACAATGTGCAACTACGACAACTATGGCAATTGTAATTAACAATAATATTACTCCAACATTTAACCTAGGTGGCACTTATTGCGAAGGTGCTGTTATCCCAGCTCTTCCAACTTCTTCGACAAATATACCGACCATAACAGGAACTTGGTCACCAGCTATTAATAATATGGTAAGCACAGAATATATTTTTACTCCTAATGCAGGACAATGTGCAACTACTACAACACTTACTATTACAATAGAGAATGTTATTATACCTGTATTTACTCAGTTAGGACCATATTGCGAAGGAGAAACGCCTAATATTTTACCTTCGTCCTCAAATAATATTCCTGCTATTACAGGCACTTGGTTACCTGCAGTAATCTCAACAGGATTATCTGGTACAATAACTTATACATTTACGCCTGATGGTGGTCAATGTGGTGTTACAACTACAATGGATATTGTTGTGAATCCAATGCCAGATGTCCCGACTGCCAATTTAATACAGCCAACATGTATTGCTAATACTGGAAGTATAACAGTAACTCATCCAACTGGCATTAATTATGAATATAGTTTAGATGGCATAACATGGCAATCTAGTGTAGTTTTTAACGGATTAAACTCTGGGACATACACAGTTTATGTACATAATAACTCAGTTGATCCTACTTGTGTTTCTGAAGATAATTTTGTTATAAATACTATTCCAGGTTTACCTCCGCTGCCAACAGCAACTATGGTTCAGCCAACATGTGCTTCAACAACAGGTAATATAACAATAAACAGTCCTTTGGGTGCAAACTTTGAATACAGCATTAATGGAGTTACTTGGCAATCGTCAACTACTTTTACAGGCTTATCATCAGGGACATATACTATTTATGTGAGAGATAATGCAACAGATCCAACTTGTGTCTCCGATGATGATTTTGTAATAAATCCTATACCTGCACTACCTGATAATCCAACTGTAACAATTATTCAGCCAACTTGTGCTGTGCCAACAGGCAGTATTACCGTCATAAGTCCAACGGGGGCAGGAATGAAATATAGTCTAAACGGTACAATCTGGCAATCTTCAGTAACATTTACAAATCTTGTTTCAGGCAATTACATAATTTATGTAAGAGATAATCTTGTTGATCCATCATGTGTCTCTAATGACAGTTATGTCATAAATACTGTGCCATCTGCACCTTCAAATCCTATTGCAAATTTAACTCACCCAACATGTATTATATTGACTGGAAGTATTGAAATTACAAATCCGCTTGGACTTAATATTGAATATAGCCTTGATGGTTTAACTTGGCAATCTTCTCCTTTATTTGAAAATTTATCAATTGGAAATCACACTGTTTTTGTCAGAGATAATGCCGTTGATCCAACTTGTGTGTCTAATTCTAATTTTGCAATCAACAACATCCCCGATTCTCCTACAGCTATAATTTCTGACAGTCATGATGTAACTATATCAGGCAATTGCGATGGAGATGCAACAGTTTTAGCTTCGGGAGGAGACGGAAATTATACTTATTTATGGGATGATTCTTCTGCTCAAGCTACACAAACAGCAACAGGATTGTGTTCTGGTAATTATACGGTAATTGTTACTGACGGAAATGGCTGTACTACTTCAGTAAGTATTACTATAAATGAGCCAAATGCATTAGTTTAGTTTTAACTTCTAACATAGTTAGATCGGAAGAG
>JAQVOR010000073.1 GCA_028702535.1 Bacteroidales bacterium | reverse complement strand
TTGAGCAGACTAAAGATTAACTTAAACAAATGAACAAACATAGAACCTGAGAACTCTGTTTACTTTGATTTGCATTCCGAACGAGTAGAAGAACTGAATATAAACAATCAAAAACTAAGAATAAAATAATTTATGTCAGTTTTTAAAGATATATTTTATAGATTTGTTGGTAATAAATTTATGTTTCGTATGTAGATTTATGTGCAAAATGAGTAATACAAAAGTCTGCGACTGTTAAAAATAAAAGTATATGGCATTTGTTGTTTCTTGATTTATATAGTTCGAGTCTTTTAATAGAGAAATCCAGTAGGTAGTTTCGTTAGACTCTTTGAGAGCAATACTCAACTTAGAGATAAAGTCAGTCTTAGATTGTGCAAATTCCACCTCACGAGTCAACGCACCTATTGCAGTACCAGCCTTCAAAAATTGTTTACCCAGCACATATTCTTTATGCTTTTGTATTATCTCTTTATAAACTTTTATGACTTTTAAGGCAAAATTATAACTTTTGTCTCTTAATATACTTTTACTCATATATTTATTTTTTCACTTTTTACTTTTCACTTCCTTACATTAACCCACATTCCTTTAGTTCTCGCATAATTAGAGTCATCATACATTGTTTCGCACATTACCGAAGGAAGATAATATTTTCCCTCAAAACTTGCATTAAGTAAAACTCTATAAGTGTATGTGTGATTTCTATTCATATCTAAATATGTTAGAACTCTGTCGTCTCTAATATCCTGATATGTGTAATATGAATCTTGTCCTAAATCTAAAGTCAGCATTCGAGAATTTATTATCTCCCAGCCAGAAGGAAATATTTGCGAAAGTGCTAAGTTCTCAAGATTGTTTATTCCAGAAGTATTTTTTAGTGTAACAGTAGCAACAAAATCTGTTCCCTGAGGAATAGTACTAACATTAATTGGATTTCCGTTAAGATATGTATATTTTACATCCATATTAATATTCGATGATGCAGCCGTTTCGCTTCCAGTTTCTGGAATTCCTTTACGAACAATTCTTACAAATATCATTGCGTCATTTTCTGATTTAAGACTAAAAGCATTTGTTTGTCCTTCTGTAAAAGCTAATTCGGCTTTAAATACAGGTTTTGCAGTATTTGCTGTCGCTTGTTTGCCATTTATGGTATAAGTGCAGCTTATATTCCCTGAAGTCGAATATTTCTTTACAAATTTAGATGCAGCCATAAGAGCATAAGCGGTAGTCTGCGTAGATGTATATCTTTCTGAGCCCATTACTTCCGAAATTTCTTTAAGAACTAAAAATGCTTTTTCTTTTTCGCCAAGTTCAATAAGCGTTTCTAAAATCATAGCTTTATCTCGTGTGGACGAGCCAAATGTTCCGCTTAACTCAAAGTAAAGAGGCACATCTGTGCTTAGATTTGCAATCATTTGTTTAGCAATACTTTCTTTGCCGCTAACTGCATAAGCTGAGGCAAGACGCCATACTGCGGTGCGAGTTAGTTTAGATTCTTTTAAGCGATTCATTGCACTCATATCTGCGTTGCCAGCAATTGCCAAAGTATATAATCGGTAGGATTGTGTTAATTGCGAGCTTGTTCCGTCATTAGTCCATTTAGAGGCTTTTTCTTTTTGATATTTTAGCCAATTTGTTTTGAGATTTCCAGGAATAGAATAACCAGCTTTTTCGACTTCAATCATAAAGTGTCCACAATAGTTGGTTGCCCAATATGAAACATTATTTCCTCCAGGCCAGTATGCAAATCCTCCGTTCGACATCTGGTATCTCGATAATTTATTTAAGCATACATTAATATTATTTTGAATTTTTGCTTTTTCAGAATTATCAAGTTCTATCATATTTTCGAGATATAATTGAGGAAAAGCTGCCGAGACAATTTGTTCTAAACAGCCATGAGGATAGGATAAAAGGAAGTCGAGTTTTGATTCGAGATTCATCGGTGGAATATTATATAATTCAAGAAAAACGCTATTGGTTCCAGCTATTCCATTTACATCAAAGTTTGTTTCATAAATATTATTACTGCTAACGCCATCAATTACGTCTGTTGCCATAATATTGGCATGTTTTACATCCATTTCGATATCATATTTGGATATGTAATTACCAGATTTTGCAGTAATTTCGATAGTGCCAACACCAGTTTTGATTCCTGATTTAATATCAAAATCAATATATTTTTCTCCTTCTTTATTAAAATTAATAGTTTTGTTGTTAGTGCCATCAAGGCTAAGGATATCATTTGTTTTTACGGTGATGCTAACGTTTTTAACATCGTTTTTCATTGCAAAAACTGTAATTGGAAGTTTAAAACTTTCGTTTGTGCCAAGTTTTCGTGGTCCCGAGCCTAAAACCATAAGAGGTTTCTTTACAGGCGTAGTTTTCTCAGCCGAGCCATAAGAATTTCCTTCGGCAGCAACAATCATTGTTCTTACCGAGCCAATATACTGAGGTAATTGGATTTCATGTTTGTGTACACCTCCAGCAGATAAAGTAAACGGGCCAATAAATTTTACCATTGGTTTAAAACGAATAGCTTGAGCAAGTTCTTCGGGCGACATTTCACCACTGCCGCCACCGATACTAATCATTTTACCGGCATCAATTTTAAAAGCCCCAATAACCCATTTGTACAAATCCCAAGTTCTAACTCCCAAAGCTTGTTTGCTGTAAAAGAAAGACCATGGATCGGGGGTTTTAAATCCTGTTAAATTAAGTAGTCCTTCATCAACCATTGCAATTGTGTAAGTCATTGCTTTGCCCGATGATTCGCGAACCTGAATTTGAACTTTACTTTCTGCTAAAAGCTCATCAGCCATCATAATAACAGGATTAATATGCGAAGCTGGATTTTCGACAAATACAGGAATAATACCATACATTCTGATAGGACGGTCATTTTTTGTTTTTCCATGCTCTTGAATAAAGCTAATATTTACATATATGTTTGGTGCCATATCTTCGGTAGCTTCAAAGCTAAAGTCAAGTTTGCTTCCGTCTGTTTCTTGCCAAAAAGTTTTGATGACAGACGCTCCATTTTCGATGCTTACTAATGCTTTACCCGAGCCAGTAGGAATGCTTATTTTTACAGATTCTCCAAGATTGTACGATTCTTTGTCGGTATTAAATCTGAGTAAATCAATTGCATTATTATGTTCGTCAGCAGATGCATTTGCATAATTGCTGGCATAAATTTTTATTGAACTTGTGTGTCCGTCTTTTAAGTCTTTGACGACAATTAGATAATCTCCACTTTCGTCAAAACTTATATTTGATTTTGCTTTACCATTTTTACAATCTATAATATTTCTACTAATTGCATTATTATAATTTGCCGAGATATAATCTGCTCCATCATATTGATAATCATACCACCAAGAGTATTCAAGCATGTAAATTGAGATTTCTAACTCTCTATTATCAGTTGTAAGTTTTTGATTACGATCAAGAGTAATAATGTCAATATTTAGGTCTTTATCAATAGGATAGGAGTATGAATATTTATTTCTATCCGCCATTGCAATACCTACAAAAGTTTTATATGGATAATACAATACAGTTTTTTCGTTTGTGCTAAAATTACCTCCTTTTTCATAAACTTTGGTTATTAAAAATGCTTTTAAAACGCCAGGAGCTTTATTTAATTTATCAAATTTGACATTTGTTTTAACTTCTCCATTTTCGTTAGTTTTGCCAGTAAATAATGTAAGTGTATTAAAATCAAATGAGCTTACCTGATTATAAAAACTATAATTTTCATAATCTTTAAATGGAGCATAAGTTTGTTCTAATGTCATTGTTACGTCTGTTTCAAGGTCTGCTGCAACAGCTCCGTGCAACCACCGTGCAGTAATTATTGCATTAACAGTTCCGTCTCCCGATAGATAATCTTTATCTAGGTCAAGCGAAACGCTCAAACGATTGGGGCGTATAGTTTCAACCATTAGCGATTTGTTAAAAACTTTTCCTCCAACAGTAAAACTTGCGTTATAATAACCTGTTGGGTCGTTTAAGTCGGTTTTGAATTTGAATACATGAAATCCTTTTTCATTTTTATTTTGCACTTCGCGATATACTTCTTGATTTTTAGGATTTCTAACTTCTAAAACTATTGGATGCCCAACTGGAACGGGGTCTATTAACTCATTTAATATAAAACCGACATAAATGGAGTCTCCAGGACGCCAAACTCCACGCTCGGTATAAATAAATGCACGGCTTCCATCTTGCATATAACTGCCATTTACTTCAAACTCACTTGTTGATAGCGAACCGTATTCTTCAATTTTAAGATAAGATTTATGCTGGTTATATGTAGCGACTATAAAGTATGGTTTATCAATTTTATTTAATTCAATCACCGCTTTGCCCTCAAAGTCGGTACTTGCACTTCCAATTATTTGTTGTTGATAATTATAAACATCAACTTTTGCTCCTTTTAGGTAGCCAGTTGTTTTAAGATCGGTAACAAAAGCATATACAAGATTATCTTTGCCGATTTTTGCAATCATACCTATATCTGACGATAGAATATTAAAACTTATTGCTCTACGATATCCATAATAGTTCTTATTACACGGGTCCTCATACGAATTGTATGAATTTCCAGAATCGTAATAATAATCGTCCTCATAATAGTAATCATCATAATAATAGCTATCAGAGTAGTAATCTTCATAAGAATCGGAGTAAGTATAGTTTGTAAACCACGACCATTCGTTATCGGCAATTAGTTTATCCATACTATTATTAATAGTCGCAATTTCATCATCATCATTATTGCATGGATATATTGCGTTTTCTTTTCTAAAACCAATCTCTATTCGATAAATAGCTCCAGGGTCAGGACTAATAATGTCTGAAAGATTAAGATAAAACGTGTTCCAGATGCTAAAATTCTCTATATCTGTTTGCTCAAGGCTAATAGTTTTTGTTTTTATTACTTTAGCAACTCTATTAAGTTCGTAAGAACCGTTTAGTTGATTTTCTTGTAAAAATTGCAATACATTATTCTCATAAATTTTAAGCACTCTTACATCAACTGCTTTTATATTTACTGCCTGAAATGATATTACTTGTCCTTCAGTATGTCCAGGTAAAATTACGCCATCTTCGTCAGCATTTAAGCTAGGCTTGTACATTTTAAAATTGATTTCATGTACTTCGGTTTTGTCAAGACGTTTTTCATTAATGTTTTTAAGACCTGAATTAATTCGTAATATGTAAGTGTTTTCGAGGCGTTCGGAAGGTATTATCTTAACATTATTATCAACAACAATATATTTTAAATTTTCAACATCACTAATATCAATTATTCCGTTTAGTAGCTGGTCTTCTTTAATAGGGTCAGAGAATATCAATTGTACACATTGCTCTGGAAACTGATGAACTTGAAGGTCTAATAATTTAAACTCACTATATGGAGGTATCTCAAATTCTAGTTTTCCACTGCTTTTCGACCCAATTTCTGTTCCATCATAATTTATTGTTAGAGTTTGTTTATGATTTGTTCTTTCAATATTATTGATATTGAGCAAATATTCAGTATCGTTGGCTTTTTCGATTTTAAAATCTACACTTTTCTCTTCAATTTCAGTCTTAAAACATTTTACAAGCAAAACTTCATTTTCACTATCATTTAAAGTGATTTTTACGCTAAGGTCTTGAGTTTTAAACTCTTTTCGGTCGGTACTTACAAGTTTTTCGATATTTAGATTTATTATCTGATGTTTTGTATGTACTCTAAAAATAAATTCTTGGTTGTCTTTGTTTACATTATTTGAGATTTTATCTAAATCAACAACAACAAAATACTCTGTGCCTGATGTAAAAGGTTTATCGGGTTTAAATTCCAAAATATTGTTTTCTTTCCATTCTATTTTCCCAGCAGTTTTTGGATATATTTTAATAACGGAGGTTTTTTTATCTTTAACAGATTTCATAAACTCATCTGTAAACTGAACTGCAATGAGGTCATTTTTTGAGATAACATTACTTGTATATGCTTTTATGTAATCTTTAAATAACTCAGGATTTGAAACTTTAAAATCCTTAGCTTGATTAAACATGCTGATTACAACAATTGTTATGGTTGCAGCTAAAGCAATTCCAGCCGTCCAGTAAATGATTTTTACACTTTTCATATTTGTATGTTTTTGATTAAAATTAGACTATTACAAACGTAATAAATTTAAACTATAATTATTTGAAAATAGTGTTTGATAAATAGAATATTTAAAAAAAGTTATCAACTTTGTTGATAACTTTTATAAATGCTATACTGATTATTTCTTTTTAACAATTTTATCAGGTTTCTCTTTTTTTAATATTTTCATTGTAATGCCTGTTTTTTCGTTAAAGCCAACACTTATTGTATCACCTTGTTTAATTTCGGCTTTAATAATTGTTTCTGCCATAGCATCTTCGACATGTTTTTGGAGAGCACGTTGCAGAGGTCTGGCACCAAATTTTGGATCAAAGCCTTTTTCTGCGATATAATTTTTCGCTGCTGTACTAATTTTGATATTATATCCGAGTTCATTAACTCTTTGGAACAAACCGTTTAGTTCGATGTCGATAATTTTGAAAATATCTTCTTTAGATAAAGAGTTAAATAGTACGACATCATCAATTCGGTTTAGAAATTCTGGAGCGAAAGCTTTTTTAAGAGCGTTTTCGATAATTCCTTTTGTGTTTGCTTCTTGCGATGATTTTTTTGCAGAAGTTTCGAACCCAACACCTTTACCATATTCGGATAATTGTCGAGATCCGATATTTGATGTCATAATTACAATTGAGTTTCTAAAGTCGATTCGTCGTCCAATGCTGTCGGTAAGTCGTCCTTCGTCTAAAACTTGAAGTAATATATGAAAAACATCTGGGTGAGCTTTTTCAATCTCATCAAGTAAAATAACCGAGTATGGTTTACGTCTAACTTTTTCGGTTAGTTGTCCGCCTTCCTCATAGCCAACGTATCCTGGAGGAGCTCCAACTAATCTTGACACAGAAAATTTCTCCATATATTCGCTCATATCTATTCTTATAAGAGCATCTTCGGAGTCAAATAAATATTTTGCAAGCACTTTGGCAAGTTGAGTTTTACCAACACCTGTTGGGCCTAAGAAAATAAATGTTCCAATAGGTTTATTTGGGTCTTTAAGTCCTGCACGGTTTCGTTGGATAGCCTGCACTACTTTTTTAATAGCTTCATCTTGTCCGATAACGCTGTTGGCCATTTCTTTATCCATTTGTAACAAACGGTTCCCTTCAGTTTGGGCAATTCGTCGAACAGGAACTCCAGTCATCATTGCAACAACTCCGGCAATATCTTCTTCATCAACTATTTCACGTTTTGCACTAATTTCTTTTAGCCATTGATCTTTTGCTAACTCAATTGCGTTCTCAAGCCCTCTTTCTTTGTCGCGCATTGAGGCTGCTTTCTCGAATTGTTGGTCTTTAACTGCTTGTAATTTGGCATTGCGAACAAATTGCAAATCTTCTTCTAATTTTATGATTTTATTTGGCACCGAGGCAGTTGAGATATGTACTCTGGAACCTGCTTCATCGAGTGCATCAATTGCTTTATCTGGAAGTGCACGATCACTAATATAGCGCATTGTGAGTTTTACACATGCCTCAATTGCTTTATCGGTATATGTTACTTTATGGTGGTCTTCGTATTTTACTTTTATCTTTTTTAATATTTCAATAGTTTCTTCTGGTCCGGTAGCTTCGACCATTATTTTTTGAAAACGTCTTTCAAGAGCTCCGTCTTTTTCGATATTTTGGCGGTACTCATCAAGAGTTGTTGCACCAATACATTGAATATCGCCTCGTGCAAGTGCTGGTTTTAGCATATTTGCTGCATCTAATGATCCAGTTGTTCCACCAGCACCGACAATTGTATGTATCTCATCAATAAAAAGAATTATATCTGTTGCTTTAACAAGCTCATCAATAATAGCTTTCATTCTTTCCTCAAATTGTCCGCGATATTTAGTTCCTGCAACAATTGATGCCA
Organism: Bacteroidales bacterium; assembly: GCA_028702535.1. GTDB lineage: Bacteria > Bacteroidota > Bacteroidia > Bacteroidales > ML635J-15 > Bact-19. The sequence goes on along the minus strand of JAQVOR010000073.1, from coordinate 8,776 downwards.
TATCCAAAGTCATGACACGTTTATCAAATAATAAATGCGATACTTTTTTGTCGATAATTCTTGCTGCAAGTCCTTCAACGATAGCCGATTTTCCAACGCCAGGTTCTCCTATTAATACAGGATTGTTTTTTTTACGGCGTGATAAAATTTGAGATATTCTTTCAATCTCGGTGTCTCTTCCCACTATCGGGTCAAGTTTTCCTTCCTCAACTGCTTTTGTTAAATCAACCCCAAAACTATCTAATACAGGTGTATCTGTCTTTGTCTTTGAGGATTTTCGGCGAGTTTGTCCAGGATCACTAGACGATGAGCTTCCTTTTATATCATCATCATCGTCATCGTCATCATCATCAAGGGAGCCAGTAAATGAATCCATCTCCATTGTCATTTTAACCATATCGTATTCGATATTAAACTCGTCTAATAATTGCGAAAATCTTGATGGGACTTTAAGAATGGCTAATAATAGATGTCCAGTATTTATCTCATCACTACTTAAAGAGATTGCCTCCGAGTACATAAATTTTTGTATTCTTTCGGTGGTTTTGGTGGGGATAACTTTATCCATATCATCAATTGTAAGCTCCTTGTCGATGTTGCGAATGTGGGATTCTATTTTTTTTCTTAGTTCACTTGTACTTATGTCAAGCTCTTTGAGTATATCAACCGCCTCGCAGTTGGTATTTCTCAAGATTCCAAGAAATAGATGTTCAGGTCCCAGATAGTCGTTACCTAATCGTATTGCCTCTTCTTTGCTATACATTATTACATCCAAAAGAGATTGTGAAAATTGTCTTTTCATATTTTTATTTTGTTCTTTCTTCGTTGCGAAAATTTTTAAAATGTATTAATATTTACAAAAATACAAAATTTTCTCATTTGTTAAACAATTATTCTATCTATTAGTTCGTAATAATTACACAATTTATCTTGTAGATTTTTTATAAACAATATTTGTTGAAAAGTTAATGATAGATATTGTTTTATTACAAACAAAAACAGTATCTTAGTAAACTTTTAAAAAATAATATAACTTATTGAAATATAGGTTTATAGATAATTAAAACATTAAAGATATGTCGGAAGAGGTAAGAGATTCGAGGATTATTCAAATTAATATTGAGGATGAAATGAAATCTGCATACATTGATTATTCAATGTCTGTGATAGTTTCAAGAGCGTTGCCGGATGTGAGAGACGGCTTAAAGCCTGTGCAGCGGAGAATTCTTTACGGAATGTCTGAGCTTGGGGTTGGTTCAAATAAGACTTATAAAAAATCTGCAAGGATAGTAGGTGAAGTATTAGGAAAGTATCACCCACATGGTGATTCGAGTGTTTATATGGCTATGGTTCGTATGGCTCAAGAATGGTCATTGCGGTATCCTTTAGTTGATGGACAGGGTAACTTTGGCTCGGTTGATGGTGATAGCCCTGCTGCTATGCGTTATACTGAAGCTCGAATGACAAAAATAGCAGATGAGATTTTAGTAGATATTGATAAGGAAACTGTCAATTTTAATCTAAACTTCGATGATACTCTCGAAGAACCTTCGGTTATGCCTACTAAACTTCCTAATCTATTGCTAAATGGTGCAAGTGGTATTGCTGTTGGTATGGCTACAAATATGGCTCCGCATAATCTGGGGCAAACTATTGATGCTATTGTTGCATATATTGATGATCCCGAAATTGAAGGAACTCGACTAGCCGAAATTATTCAAGCACCCGATTTCCCAACAGGAGGTACTATATATGGTATCGATGGAGTGAGAGAGGCATACGAAACTGGGAGAGGAAGAGTTGTTATTCGTTCTAAATCAGAAATTGAAATTGAAAGTAACGGTCGCGAAAAAATCATTATTACCGAAATACCATATATGGTAAATAAGGCAGAGTTGATTATTAAAATTGCTGACCTAATACACGAAAAACGAATTGACGGAATTTCAAATATTAATGATGAATCTGACCGTAATGGAATGAGAATCGTTGTTGATATTAAAAGAGATGCGGTCGCTAATGTCGTTTTAAATAAACTTTATAAGTTTACTGCCTTACAGTCCTCGTTTAGTATTAATAATATTGCACTTGTAAAGGGGCGTCCTGAATTACTCAATTTAAAATCACTAATAAGCAATTTTGTTGAACATAGACACGAAGTTGTTGTAAGACGTACTCAATATGAACTTAGAAAAGCCGAAGAGAGGGCTCATATTCTCGAAGGGCTGATTATTGCTAGTGATAATATTGATGAGGTAATAGAAATAATTAAAAAATCTCCTAGTCCCGATGTCGCTCGCGAAAGACTCATGGAGAGATTTGAATTGTCTGATATCCAGTCGAGAGCGATTGTTGACATGAGGCTTAGACAGTTAACAGGACTTGAACAAGATAAACTTAGAGCAGAGTATCAAGAATTAATTGATAGAATAAATAGTTTAAAAGAAATTTTAGAGAATTTTGAATTAAGAATGCAAATCATCAAAGAGGAGATGCTTGAGATTAAAGCAAAATATGGCGATGAGCGAAGAACAGATATAGTTTTTGCTTCTGAAGACCTTAATCCCGAAGATTTTTATGCTGATGATGATGTTGTTATTACAATTTCGCATATGGGCTACATTAAGAGAACTGCTCTTACTGAATTCCGTGCACAAAATAGAGGTGGAGTAGGGTCAAAAGGATCTACAACGAGAGAAGAAGACTTTATCGAGCACATGTTTATCGCAACAATGCACAATACTTTATTATTGTTTACTAAAAATGGTAAATGCTTTTGGCTAAAAGTTTATGAAATTCCTGAGGGAAGTCGAACATCAAAAGGGCGTGCAATGCAAAATCTTATAAATATCGAACCAGATGATGAAGTAAGAGCATTTATGAATATCCTCTCATTAAAAGATGATGAGTATTTGGATAATTCATATATTGTTATGTGTACACGTAAGGGGATATTTAAGAAAACTAAACTTAGGGAATATTCACGCCCACGACAAAATGGCGTAAATGCTATTAATATTAGAGAAGATGATGATTTGTTAACTGCAAATATTATTGAAGATAAACCTGGAGTACCACCTGCAAATGTGATGATAGGTGCACTTAACGGAAAAGTAATTAGGTTTGTTCACGATGCAGTTAGACCTATAGGGCGTACAGCTACGGGTGTAAAAGGTATTACATTAGATAAAGGTGCTCATGTTATTGGAATGATAATTGTCAATCCAGGGCAAGAGGTACTTGTTGTCTCAGAAAATGGATATGGCAAAAGATCTAGTATTGATGAATACAGAATTACACATAGAGGAGGAAAAGGTGTTAAAACAATTAACGTAACCGAGAAAACTGGTAATTTAATTGATATTTCAGCGGTTACCGATAACGACCACCTTATGATTATTAATAAAAGTGGGATAACATTGCGGCTTGCAGTAGAAAATCTTAGAGTTATGGGACGGGCAACTCAAGGAGTTAGGCTTATTAATCTTAGAGATGACGACTCTATTGCATCAGTAGCAAAAATCGAAGACGGTGCACTTGAAGAAAAAAATACTATTCCTGACGATATTATTGATGAAAATATAACTATTCAGAATGATGAATCAAATGTGCAAAGCGATGCAAACACTAGTGAGGAGAAAGAATAATATATTTTTTTTGAATTGGCAAAGTATTTGTATATTTGAAACCATAATTAAATTAAAACAATAATTATTATGAAAAAAGTAAGTGTATTATTAGTACTGGCATGTTTAAGTATAGTTGTTTTTGCACAGCCAAATAAAGTTACTAGTGCATGGAGTTACCTTAAAGACGGTTTTTTAGAAGATGCGAAACAAGCTATAGACCAAGCTGAAACTCATCCCAAAACCTCAAATTGGTACAAAACATATTATTTTAAAGGTCAAATTTATCAGGAACTTGGGGTGTCAGAAAGACCAAAATATCGTGCATTGTGTGATGACTGTTTTGAAATATCGTATGAAGCTTATATGAAAGCCCTAAGACTGAATTTTGTTAAAGAAGAACATCGAAATATAGATTTTGAATCTGAAGTTGGCATGATGCAGTTTGTCAAAATATTGCAAGTTAATGATCAAAGGGATTTCGAAGATTTCGAGGCTTTTGCGGATATCTTGATGAATAGATTCCCTGCTCTCTCAAATGCTTTTATAAATCAAGGTGTTAGTGCTTATCAGGGAGATGAATACGAAAAAGCATATTCAAATTTCGAAAAAGCGGTGCAAATTTCTACTTTAGCTTTTAAAGTGGATACGCAGTTGTTTTACTTTGCATCTTTAGCTGCACTAAAGGCCGAAAAATATGAAGACGCAATACAACTTAACGAAGTTTTAATGAGTTTAAATTTTGGTGAAACTCCTGACGACAAAGTTGGATTATACTTAAATCAGGCCACTGCTTATAAAATTACTGGGGATACTGTAAAAATGCTTAAAACATTGCAGACTGGTATCGAAAAATATCCTGATAATAATTATGTGTTAGTTATCGAAACTTTTAACTATTATGTTAATACAGGCGAAAACGCAAAAGCATTTGAGTATATTACAATGGCAATTGACAAAAATCCTAACGATGCTCAATTTTATGTGATTAAAGGAACTTTGTTAGAAGAATTAGGACGCAAGCAAGAGGCAAAAACCGAATATGAAAAAGCACTTGAATTGAAACCTGAGAATTTTGATGCGAATTATAGTCTTGGAGCTTTCTATTATAATGCCGCAGTTGATACCCTTGATTGGGCGGATAAAAATATTCCGATTACTGAATTTGCAAAACTTGATAAATTTAAGATAATTTCAAATGAATATTTTGAGCAATCATTACCTTATCTTGAAAAAGCTTATGCACAACAACCTAAAAACGTGAACGTTCTTGGAACTTTAAGAGTTATCTATTATCGATTACAAAAAATGGAAGACTACCAAAGAATTAAAGATGAATTAGACGCATTAACTGAATAATAAAAAATCTTAAAGACAATAAAAAGCTCCCTTTAAATTTCGGGAGCTTTTTTTATGGTATTTTCGCTCATGAATGAATCATAGTAAAAACGGTAATTGGTGGCTTCGAGACATTTTGGCTAAGACCAAAACCCACAGCCACCTTTATGTGTTATGGTAAAACATTGACGTTAATAACTTGATAATTTTGCTGATTGTGTAACAATTCGTTGTGAATGTACTGAGAACAGCGAACTGAATCACAGAATCACTGTATCACAGATTTTTGTTTCCAAATAGTTTTCGCTGTTGCACAAACTTTATCAGTGCCTTCGATTTTTATTGTGTGCAGAAATGAATTATTCTCAGTACATTTTTTAGTCATAGAAATAATTGTTTGACCATAAATTGCTTCTGAAATGAAATTGCTTTCTATAGAGTATAAATAATAATTATCAATAATGTCATCAGGAATTGATTCAACAACCCATTCTAGATATCTAATATTATTTGCATGCTTATTCATATCAGTATCATATCTACGAACTTTAAATTTTAATTCACAATCAGGATTGTCAATTGCTTTAATTTTTGTAGAAACATTATAATTAATGCTTTCTTCATTACAGAAAGACCATTTTTCTATTATATCATCAAATATTTGAGTAGGTCTTCTTCTTTCGATATCGAAAAAGACCCACAATCCCTTAGCACGTCCAATTATATTATTTTGCTCATCATAAATAATATTTTCTCTAAACCCTTTAATATTTGTATAGTTAGACAGCCAGGTTCTAATAGTAATTTTTTCTTTATAATTGGGATAGCGTTCCATTTGCATAATTCCTGAGACTAAAACCCACCCAATATTTTGTTTTTCTAATTGATATAAACTTTGGTTTATAGAATGACAATGGTCTGCTGCTGTTTCTTCTAATAAAATTAGGATGGTAGTTGGCGATGCAATGCCAAATTTATCCATCTCAAAATATCTTAATTCAAATTGTTTATCGTAATAGTTTTTAATCATTTTATTATTTATATATTTTATTTTTATTACGCATAATTGATTCCAAAACCTGACTTTTTATGACATTTCTCCTCGTATAGAGATAGATAAGAGTTGTGTGCGTTCTTTTAGGGAATAATCTTTAGCAAGAAGGAACATCAGTTTAGCTAAAGCAGCTTCGGTAGTCATATCGCCGCCACTGACTATGCCAATATCACGAAGTTTGGTGCTAGTTTCGTATTTTCCTTGTTGTACTTTGCCAACTGTACATTGCGTGATGTTAAGAATAATAATTCCTTTTGCTATTGTATCTGCAAAACAATTAATTATTTTATTGTCTGTTGGAGCATTGCCAGAGCCATAAGTTTCAATAATAATTCCTTTTAAATCTGGAATTTCTGTAATAGCTTTAATTGTTTTTACTTGTATCCCTGGAAATAATTTGATGATAGCGACTTCATTGCAAAGTTTTTTGTGTGAAATAAGAGAATCACTATTGTTTTTCAAGAAATTTTCCTCAAAAATTTTGATTTCTGTACCTACACTAGCTAATAATGGGTAATTTGGGGATATAAAAGCATCAAAATTCTCTGCACTATATTTATTTGTTCTATTTCCTCTGTAAAGATTATCTTCGAAATAAATACACACCTCTTGTATTAGTGGTTTGCCATTTTTTTGCATGCAGGCTAATTCGATTGAGGCAATTATATTTTCACGACCGTCGGTTCTTAACAGTCCGATTGGTAATTGAGAGCCAGTTAAAATAACGGGTTTTGATAAGTTTTCTAATAAAAAACTCAATGCCGAAGCTGTGTATGCCATGGTATCTGAGCCGTGCAAAATAACAAAACCATCAAATTTATCGTAGTTATCTGCAATAATATCATTTAACAATAACCAAAAATCTGTATCAGCGTCAGATGAATCAATTAATTTATCTAAACCTACTGAGTCAATATCAGCGGGGAACATCTTTAATAAAGGAATATCGTTTAATAAATTTTCGAGACTAAATGGGAGTAAGACACCTTTTTCATTTTTTATCATTCCGATAGTGCCACCAGTATATATTATCAAAATCTTTGGTTTATTCATTGCAATATTTTTTTATCTTGCAAAACTACAAAAAAAATTGTTATAAAGATTTGTGTGAAAAAAATCTGTTTGTCACTCCACACTCCCAACTCCACACTCCCAACTCCCCACTCCACACTCCACACTCCACACTCCACACTCCACACTCCACACTCCACACTCCACACTCCACACTCCACACTCCCAACTCCACACCCCCAACTTAACGCACAACTATTTCAGTAATAAATTCTCTTCCCAGTTCCTTATTGATACGTTTAACTAATTCTGAGCGTATCAGCATTATTTCGCTGCGAATAATGGAGGATGATATTTTGACAAATAATTTTGAGGAATACACATTAATCTCAGTTGTGGCATTTGAGATATAAGTGCCTGTAACATCTTTCCAGATAGTTTTGACACGTACTTTATCTAGTCCATCATTTAGATTATTTTCATCAATAACTTTTTTTATTAAATCACTTATTGATTCTGTATTTGATCTTCTCATTATTTTTTATTTTACAATACAAATATCATCAAAATTTGCGTACAATCCTAAATTAATATCAATATTTTATTAAAATCGCAAACTAGATGTTTATAGTTCTGCTTAATTTTGCTGTCAACCTAATTGATGGAGTTTTTTTATATAGGTTTAGTGAACAATAAACTTTTAAATGTGTTTTACTAATTGTTAAGGAAATTATTTATTAAAATACCAAGTATCATGACAGAAACAAAAACTACAGAAATTTTAAAGATGGCTCTTTTAATGGAGCATCGAGGTAAAGCATTTTATAAAAAGGTAGCTGAGCAAACCGATAATGATGAAATAAAAAACATCTTTAGCATTATGGCCGATGAAGAGCAAATACACATTGATTTTTTATCTGAGCAATTTGCATATTATAAAAAAAACAACAAGCTTCAGCCCGAAAAGTTAAGTTTAGCAAAGGCTGATGACAGTATTGCAAACACAATTCTTTCTGATGATTTAAAGAAAAAAATATCTGCGTCGGGCTACGAAGCTGCTGCGATTGCTGCCGCCATCGATATGGAAAAGAAAGCAATAGCGGTTTATTCAGAAAGAGCCGAAAGTGCTACCGACCAAAGTGAAAAAGAGCTATATCAGTGGCTATCAAATTGGGAAAAAGACCATTTGCAAATTCTTGCACAACTTGACAAGGAACTTATGGAACAGATTTGGTACGACAATAGTTTTTGGCCATTTTAAGTTAGAAACTATTCTTTTCAAAAAGTCAATGTGAGTGAGATATTATTGTTTCACTCTTTTTAATTAATTTGAGCAGCAAACTAATATATTAATTGTTGTGATTCAAGATTTTCGTTTGGTAATTATTGTTTGACAATCCCTAAGCATTGATAATATAATTTATTGTAGTTTTGTTGCAATTATTCAGGTGGTCAAATTGCTTATAATCAACACTATAACCCACCTAAGTAATTACGTTTTGTTTAAGTGTAATTTATCAAATCCTCTATTTTATACAAACAACATCTTATAAAAATTATTGACAACGAAAAATAAAGCAATGAAAGTTTTTATTAACGGACAAATATTTATACTTTAGCCTTTAAATATTTCTTTATTATATTTTTAAGATTTGGCTGATATTATAACAGAAAATAGTTTTTGGATTGCTCTTAGGACGGCACCACATAAAGAAAAGGCTGTCGTAAAAGAACTTGAGCTGAGGGA
>JAQVOR010000196.1 GCA_028702535.1 Bacteroidales bacterium | reverse complement strand
CTATGATTCCAAAATTCATATACCCATCACCAATTATTCCTGTGTTACAACTAGTTAAAGGGTTGTTGTATATGTGGTTACCCATTAACATGGCAGGATCTAAACTGTACGGATACTCCATGAATGGGTTTAACATACTATGAGATAAATAGATTTGATTATTATGGAAAAACGAAAAATAATGGTCACTTATATATACTGGTAGAAAAAACATCCGGCGTACAAAAATTGATTCTGGTAAGATATTGCCTGTAAATTTTGTAAATACCGTAGTTGCAAGTAACAACACAATTATGCCAAGTACCATTAGGCCTGCTTTAGCCCTATAATCTTTAAAAAAATAGAAAGCAACAACAACAAAAATTGATAAAAACACAGATTTATGAGGGTTTATCATAAATATGTAGAGCATCAATATAATTCCCGAAATCCACAAAAGTTTATTTTTTCTAATCAATCCATAGATAATTAATGAGGGCAATAGCACTTTGGTTAGTGCACCAAAAAAGTATGAAGTAAAAATATTGCTGTGTAGTTTAGCCATTGCTCTTACTTCGTATATTTCCTTTCCAAACGAAAAAACAGATTTGTTAAAATTTATACCATAAGTAACAACAAAAGGAATAATCAATAAAATAGTTAAAATAAGCAGGATGTATTTTTGATCTTTAAATTTTATATGTGTTGATTTAACAGACGGAATATTCAAATAGCGGCTTGTTAGAAAAATTATAAAAACAATTGCGAATATGGGAATGAGAAGTGTAATGCCTCCAAACTGATACATGATTATTGAGGGAATGCAAAAACTCATTGCTGCAAATAAACTAAGTGCATAAATAAAATGTGAGGGCTGGCGTAAAAGAAACAATTTTATAGATAATAACGTAAAAAGTAAAACCCCAATAATTATTTTCTCTGTTTCTGGAACCATCATAAAACCTTTGTTTTCAAAATAGGGAATTACGAAATATATATATTCGTAAATCAAAAAAAGGTAAAAGAATATGAAAGCAATCAGATGTATGTGTTTGTTTGACAGTAGTTTTGCTAACATAAGGCTATTAAATTGTCTTGTCATATTTATTACAAACATGCAAAATTAAAATAAAATATATTAAATAGGATAATATATTAATAATTGTAAATATAATTAAAAACTTTTCGATGCTTAATCCTGTAAAAAAGTATAGGCATGAAATTAGAAGGAAATAAGTAATCTGCCATATAGCTAATATTTTAAGCTCTTCGAGTACTGTAAAACTAATACTTAGAGGCGAAACAATAAATTGAATTGCAAAAGCAGGGACTAAAATAGCAGAAAAGGCACCCGATTGCGTCCAGACAGATGAAAATACAAATCCAAATAACTCTTCTCCAAAAAGTATAATTAGTATCAAGAAAGGTAAAATCAATATTGATAATAAACCCGCAGTTTTTAAAATATTTGTTTTTAATTTTTGTTTTTTTATAATTCTGTCGCTATAGTCTTTTAATAATACTTGCGATAATGCTGCCGTTATAAACGCAATTGGAACAGCAAGTATTTGGCGGCTTAAATCAAAATAGCCAGCAGTGTCGTGACTAAAATACTTATTAATTAAAAAAATCGGCAATAAAATACTTGCAGTGTTTAGTAATGCAGGTAATGCTTGATATTTTGGAAAATTGCGATAGCGTTTTAATGAGAATTTTATGTGAGTTGGGCTTACTCCTTTAAATGTAAATCCATTTTTAGAGGCTTGTTTAATGCCTGATAAAATGTTTACAATATTTCCAATTATATCTCCAAATATTAAACCTTTATTAGTCGCTAAAAAACCAAAACCCGATTGTGTTGTGCCTTCAAAACTTCGTCTAATTATTTTGTTGGTAGCGATAGATCTAAAAGCTCCTTTCCTTGTTAGCCAATAATTTATCATCTGGTACGAACTAAATAAAAATGTACTCACAGGTATGAAAAAAATCCAATTCTTATACTTTTCAGGAAAACCAATCAGACTAACTAAACTGTCTCTAAATATAGCCGCGATTATAAATAAAAATATGTTAATTGTTAATGATAACAGAACTCCGGCAACTAATAAACTGTTTGCAGTTTTATCATGTTTTGGTAAAACTACTGCAAGGTCATATCGTAAAGTGGATAAAATTACAAGTATTCCAACAATGCTCATATATACTCCAAAAGTACCAAAAACCTCGGGTGCGTATTGTCTTCGTAAAACTAATTGAAAAACTATAAGTATAAGTTGAGCAATTGCAGTACCTGACACTAAGGTTGCTACACCTTTAAATGTCGTGTTCTTTAATATTTTTCTGACTTGCTCAGGAATCATGTCGTAATGCTAAAAATAGTAATAATATTATTTGCACAAAGTTAAAAAAAATAGAATAGAGAGTGTGATTAAATAAAAATTGTAAGTTTCAAATCTGAGTTCGATATAATTTTTGAGTTCAGAACGCTTGGGAATAAAGAGATTCGATTAAATCAACGAGTATTATCGGGATAAATCAAGTTGTTTTTAAGAAGAAGATTGCTGTTTATGAGCGTTTAATTGATAACTTTGTGTTAAATGCTTAATGTTTTTGTTAAATCTCTTCATAATATTTCGATATTATTCATCTATTTGCCTTAATCTTCGACATTTTATATCAATCTGAACTTTAAAAATTATGTCGAATTCAGGTTATTATTGTTAATTTTGTTTTGTGTAATTTTATAATCTAAACAGTACTTATGTTAGAAGTTTCTTTTCAATCAAAATTTTCAAATGAAAAAAACTATGTTTTTGATGTTTTGTTTAATGAAATACTAGGACTTGAGTATCTAGTAACATATCACCAAACTCCAAATTATCAAATAAAATCTGGCAATAAGATAATTACTATTAATGATGTCTTTTTTGCTGAACTTGATGAAAATGTAAATTATTATAACAATTATAATTTAATTCCAGAAAAAATAAAATATTTGGAATCGGAACTGTGTAGTGAGAATGATATCCCAATTTTATATGGAGATGTGGCTTTTGATATTGATTTAGACAATGCTTTAATTGGGGCAGATATTATTGCAAGCGTGTTTTTTATGTTGTCAAGGTGGGAAGAAATCGCTTGTGTTAGTAAAGATAAGCATAATAGACCTGATGAAAACGAAATGTTGGCTGTGAAATTTGATTTCTATCATAGACCAATTGTAAATGAATATGTTGAGTTTTTGTGGAATGTTTTTAATAAAATTGGCTTTAAACTAACAAGAAAAAACAAGCAAACAGATTTTTATTTAACCCATGATGTGGATTTCTTCTCAAAATATAGTACTGTTGGAAACTATGTTAAATCTGCTGGTGGAGAAATTATTAAAAGACGTAGTTTTAGTAGGTTTCGTAAACTTACTTCAGGTTATTGTGCTTATCTTTTCAAAAATCAAAAAGACCCGTTTGATACATTTGATTATTTAATGAATATTGCGGAGACAAAATCAATTAAAGCTCGATTTTATTTTATCCCGGCGATACGAAAAGGAAAAGACGTGCATTACAGCATCTTACAAAATAATGTAAAAAATCAAATGAGTGCAATTGCAGAGCGAGGTCATTATATTGGAATACACCCTTCTTTAAAAACTTACAATAACGAAAAATTATTTAAGGCAGAATTAGATTTGATTAAATCTGTTTGCACTAATAATATTGATGAAGGCAGGCAACATTTTTTGATGTTTGAAAATCCTTTAACTTGGCAGATTTGGGATGAATATGGAATGAGGATTGACTCTACGATTGGTTTTAATTCTCACGCTGGTTTTAGAGCTGGGATATGTCAGGAGTATAGCATTTTTGATGTTGTTTTAAGGGAAAAATTAAAACTAAAAGAAAGACCTCTTATATTAATGGACATTGGATTAAGGCGACAATGTAATAACCAGGAGGAGTTTTTATGCGAAAGTAAAAAACTAATTGATGTAACTCGAAAGTACTCTGGTGATTTTGTAATGCTATGGCATAACTCAAATATAAATTACTTAGAATGGGATAACTGGGGCAAAATTTATGAGAAAATTGTCGATTATTTTTAGAGTTTAATCATTAGTGGTCGATAAAGCATCAAAGTTGTTTATGTCCAGACAAAAATTTTAGTTTGCAATATTACTCTAACTCGTAATCCGTAAACAAAACTTACAGACTAAAAAACAATAATAAAACTACTTGCTAACAAAATCATTTTTATGG
>JAQVOR010000072.1 GCA_028702535.1 Bacteroidales bacterium | reverse complement strand
TTGATATACATACATACATACATACATATAATTATTTAAAAACAACATTTGATTTTTTTGATATTGATGGACTTATATTATATATTCGTAGAATGTTAAACTAAAAAAAACAATAATCATGAAAAAAGTCTATGTTATTTTAATTATCATTTTATTGGGTTTTACATTATGTGCTCAAGATTTTCAGATTTTGCAGCAATACACTTATGGCGGCTTCTTAGATGAGTATACTTGTGATATTATAAAGTGTAGTCAAGGTGGTTATTTACTTGGAATAACTTCTTTGTCAGATTCCTCTGGGAATAAAACAACAGCTAACTTTGGGTATAATAATGATATATGGGTGGTAAAAGTCGATGAGATGTTCAATATTGAATGGCAAAAATCTTATGGTACTGCACAACCAGCTTGTGTAGGAAGTGTACTAGAAGATGATCAAAATAATTTCTATGTATATGGTCAAGTAAACGAAGGAGAAGGTGGGAACATTTCAGCAAGTTTTGTGGGAATTGCGTATTTTGTTGTAAAATTAGATTATGACGGAAATGAAATATGGCAAAAAGCTTATTTTGGTGAAAATATGGACAATTGTAGAAAAGCATTAATTTATAATGATAGAATATTCTTATTTGGAGGATCAAATTCTGAAATATCATTTGATAAAACTGATTTTTGTCGTGGTTCATCTGATTATTGGGTAGTCTGTATTGATACTGCTGGAAATAAAATATGGGATAAAACTTATGGTGGAACTGATATAGACCTAATAGATGATGCTGCTTATGATTACGAAAATAATGTGATTTATATTTCTGGTAAATCTAGATCAAATGCTGGCTATGAAAAGTCTCAAGATGCTTATAATAGTCAATATTTAAGGTTTGACTCATGGGTGTTAAAAATTGATGCTGAAACGGGTGAGTTAATTTGGGATAAAACAATTGGTAATGATGCTGAAGGACAACGCATGTCAATTGCATTATCTGATTCTTATTTATATTGTGCGACAAGTAATTCAGGAGATGCTTCAGGGGACAAAACTGAAAATAGTCTTGGTGAATCAGATTTTTGGATTCTTAAACTAGATTTTGAGGGAAATATTATTTGGGATAGAACTATTGGAGGTGTAGGTAGAGATGCGGCTGGGGATTTAATAGTTCGAAATGATAACCAAATACTAATTGCCGGTATCTCAAACTCTCCTATTTCTTTCGATAAAACAGAGGATCCTCGATTTGTATGGGATGTAGGTGATGAAATTCTTTATAAAACTGATTTTTGGTTCGTTTGCATTAATGATAATGGAGAAGTTTTGTGGGATAAAACTATTGGAGGTATGGGATTTGAAAGTGGGGCTAGAATTATTATTAACCCTGATAATGATAATTTAATTTGTACTGGAACTTCAACTAGTGAGGTAAGTGGTGATAAAACTTCGCCATATTTTGGCGAAACTGGCACATATTATGGAGTGCCTGATATTTGGGCATTTGAAATGACATTGCCTACAATATCTAGAATTGACTTGGTTACAAAAGCGAATTTATCAGTTTATCCAAATCCTGCTTCAGAATTTGTTTCTATATCTTGCGATCAAGAAATTTCTAATTTATATATTTATAATCTTTTAGGTAAGCTAATGTTTCAAGCTAAGAATTGTAATGAAATTAGAGTTAATCTTGGTGGCTTTGCAAGTGGTTTATATCTAATTGAGATAGAATCAGAAGCTAGCAGAACTGTTCAAAAATTAGCAATTGAGTAAATATATAAATTTGAATACTTTAATGTGTTTTTACTAATTATAATTCTAAATTTCGGCAGCAAAGAGGCTATTGCTGCCGAAATTTAGTTCTGTTGTAAGCTTAAAATAATCTAAGTCAGTTGAGATTTTTTATTGTTTAAGAAACTTCCAATAGTTATCTGAATTTACAACATTAAAAGTGTATGATGAATAATTATTTTCAAAATCTATAGGGATTTTCGCCATTCTGTCAGGATTATATTTACATTCAAAAAGCTTTAGTTCTCCCCCATATTCTTCAATATAATCGATTTCTTTCTTTTGATAGTTTCTCCAAAAATAGGAATTTACAATTTTTCCGGAATTGAACTTGTTTTTTTGCATTTCTGAGATGAAATAATTCTCCCAAAGATGCCCAACATCATTCCTAAAAGTAAGAGGATTAAAATTGCGAATGATTGAATTCCTAATCCCACAGTCGTAAAAATAATACTTTTTGTTTTTCCCAATTTCATTTCTTGGATTATTGCTTAAAGCTGATAAGCCAAAAATCACAAAACTATTCTCAAGTAATTCGAGATAGCGTTTTACAGTATTAACATGCACATTAAGTTTATTTGATAACTCATTTAATGAGACTTCGCTTCCAATTTGAAATGCAAGTAACTTTAGAAGATTATACAAGATTTCAGGTTTTTTTAACCTCTCAAATTGAAGAACATCTTTATAAAGATAGTTTGATGCTATATTATCCAACTCCTCAATAGCAAAGTCTTCAGGTTTATTGTAAACTTCTGGGTATGTGCCAAATCTTAAAATATTTTCAAGTTTTGAACTTGCTGCAAGCAGATCTTCATTTTCAACAAGCTCACTAAACGAAAATGGGGTCATATAAAAAAAACGAGATCGTCCTGTAAGAGGTTCTCCCGACTCTTGTTGAAGACTTAGAGCAGATGAGCCAGTTGCGATAATCTTTATTTCTGGGAAAGTATCGTGAATGATTTTTAAAACATTTCCAATATTAGGAATACTTTGAGATTCATCAAAAATTATATATTTATAGGAACCAATAAACGAAAAAAGTTTTTCAGAATTAGTTGTTTGTAATAATTCACTATTTTCCAGCAACTCGCAATTTATATATCTTGAATCAGGAAAATCATTAATTATTTCCTTTACCAGAGTGGTTTTACCAACTCTTCTGGCTCCAAGCAAAACAACTACTTTATTTAAGTCAAATGCTGCTTTAATTCGATGCTCTATTTGTCTATTAAACATAACTTGAGTTTTTACAAAAATAAGCAATTATAAATCATAATGCAAGTATTTTATCAAATTTATGCACTGTACTGCATAAATTCATTAAAATATATGCACTTTACTGCATAAATTCATTCAAATTTATGCACTTTATTAAGTTAGATTATAGTAAATCCCATAAAATGAGTTAAAAAATCGAACATAAACTTATATGTTAATTTCTTTTTATAAAAATCATTACATTATAATAAATTTATACCTATATTGTAATTCACATTTAGATTATATTATAATCATTATGAGTTCTCGAACCATTGTACATATTGATTTAGACAGTTTTTATGTCTCTGTAGAGAGATTAGAAAACAATAAACTAAATGGAGTGCCTGTTATTGTTGGAGGAGGTTCAGATAGAGGTGTAGTCTCATCTTGCAGTTATGAGGCAAGACATTTTGGTGTAAGATCTGGAATGCCTGCTAAAATGGCTAAATATTTATGTCCCGATGCTGTTTTTATTCGTGGAGATATGGAAGTTTATTCTCGATACTCGAAAATCGTAACAGATATTGTTGCAGAAAAATCTCCTACTTACGAAAAAGCAAGCATCGATGAACATTATATTGATATTTCTGGAATGGATAAGTTTTATGGAAGCAATAAATGGGCAAAAGAATTAAAAAACGATATAGTAACAAATACAGGATTACCAATATCGTTTGGGCTTTCGGTAAATAAAACTGTTGCTAAAATTGCAACTGGCGAAGCAAAACCCTTTGGAGAATTGTGTGTAGAGCAGACAATGGTAAATCAGTTTTTAGACCCGCTTTCAATTAAGAAAATACCAATGTTAGGTAAAAAAACTTATGGCATATTGCGATCTATGGGAATTATCAATATCAAATCTATCCGAGAAATGCATCCTAAAATGCTGGAAAATTTGCTTGGTAAAAATGGTAAATCCTTGTGGGAAAAAGCAAACGGGATTGATAATACACCTGTGTTTTCCGATTCGGAGCGTAAATCAATAGGAAGCGAAACTACTTTTGAACACGATACAATTGATATTAAGCGAATAAACGATATTCTCTCCGACATGACTGTAAGTCTTGCATATCATTTACGAAAAGAACAGTGGCTAACTTCGTGTGTAGCTATAAAAATAAGATATTCAGATTTTGAGACGCACACACTACAAAAGACAATTCCTTATACAGCATTCGACCATGCTTTAATTCCTGTGGTTAAAGAGCTTTTTGCAAAACTGTATAAACGCCGAGTTCTAATTCGATTAGTAGGAGTGAGGTTTACAAAACTTATTCGGGGAACTCCGCAACTTAATCTTTTTGAAGATACTCCCAAAATGATAGATTTATATACAAGCCTTGATGATATCCGAAAAAAATACGGAGAAGGAATTATAAAAAAGGGAAATTCGCTGAAGTGATTATTTTGTGTTTTAAAAAAGTTATTCTTTGTTAGATTAATTCGTTTTTCTATACTGCCAAACCGCCACAGACATAGCAATAATTCCGTAAACAAGTAATGCAAAAAACTCGTTCATCATATCTTTAATGCCAGAGCCCTTTAGTAATATCGCTCTAATAATCTTCATAAAATAGTATAGGGGATTAATCTTATTAATATACTGTGCCCAAACTGGCATACTTTCTACAGAAGTAAAAACTCCACCCATTAATACGAAGATTAGAAAGAAAAAGAAAATTGTAAACATTGCTTGTTGTTGTGTATCTGCGAAATCAGAAATAAGTAAACCTAAACCAATTGCTGTAAATAAGTATAATCCTGAAAAGATAAAAAGGCTTAATATAGAACCTTCTATTGGCAAATCGAATAGTATAACTCCGATTAATATCCCTAAGGCCAAATCAAATAAGCCTATTAACCAAAACGGAATAAGTTTGCCTGATAAAAATTGCCACTTCTTTATTGGTGTAACATTTATTTGCTCAATAGTGCCCATCTCTTTTTCTCTTACTAAATTTAGCGAAGTAAGAAAAATTCCTATCATACTAATAAGAATTGTAAGGATGCCAGGTAACATAAAATGTTTATAATTTAATGTCTCATTGTACCAAAATCTTGGTTTTGCTTGAATAGAAGCAGGCATCACCATTAAATCCGTTTTATTTACAAATGGTTTTAGTTCTTTTAATAAACTTAATATGGTTTGATTGACGTATATGTTAATTAATCCTGCTGTTTGCCCATCTATGGCATTTATATTTAATTGCAATTGGGTTTTTATTCCTGTACGCATATCGTTTTCAAAATTATGAGGTATTATTAACACAGCTTTTGTTGTCTCAGTTAAAAGCATTTTGTCAAGATTATCATAATCGCACTGACCAAAATTAACATCAAAAAACGAAGAAGCATCAAATTTTGAACAAAGTTTTTCTGACATTTGCGAATGGTCTAAATCGACAATTGTAATATTTGTGTGCTGCAAATCCAGGGTAGCAGCATATACAAGAACCAATGTTTGTACAAAAGGCATAATAAAAATAATTGGGAGCATCATTTTGTTCCTAAAAATCTGTAGAAATTCTTTTCGCAATATTATTAGTAGGATTCTCATGAATCGAGTCTGATTTTAAATTTTTTAATGCTAATTCCGATAAATGCGATTGTCATAAATATCAATATCGATATTTCTTTCCAAATATATGATATGCCTAATCCTTTGAGCATAATGCTTTTTAATGCACTTAAAAAATATTTCGCAGGAATAATATGACTGATGTACTGTAAAGCCAAAGGCATATTTTTTATTGGGAATATAAATCCAGAAAGCAACATAGTTGGCAGCAGCAATCCAAACATTGAGATAAACATTGCAACTTGTTGGCTTTTAGCAATATTTGATACAAGTAAACCAAGTGATAAAGCCATCATTATAAACACAAAACTTACAAATAATAATAAAATTGGCGAACCTAATACCGGAACTCCGAATACAAGATTTCCGATAATAATAATGCTTACGGCGTTAATAATTGAAAGAATTGCATAAGGAGCAAGTTTGCCAAAAATTATTTGAATAGGTTTAAGAGGGGAGACCAATAAAATCTCCATCGTCCCCATTTCTTTTTCTTTAACAATTGAAATAGAGCTCATTAGCGCAGTGATTACCATTAAAATCAGTGCCATTGTACCAGGCACGAACATATAAGCTGACACTAAATTTTCGTTATATAACATTCGCGGTTCTACGCTAACATTTATTTTAGCAGCTCCAATGTTTTTATCACGAGCGTAATTGTTGGCTATTGCAGAAATGTATGAATTTAGAAGATTTGCTAGATTTGGATCGCTAGCATCAAGAATTATTTGTAAATCGACTGTTTTTTCGGTATTAAATTTTTTGGCAAAATCACTTTCAAAGACTATTGCAGCTTTGATCTCATTTGCTTTAAAACTTGCTTCTATTTCCTCATAAGAGTACAGCGTTTTTACAATTTTTATATCGTTTGCTGCGTCTAATTTTGCAACTAAAGCTGCTGTCATTACATCGCCCGAAAAATCTAAAACTGCAACTTTGGCATCTTTGACTTCATTTTTTATTACATAACCAAAAATCAATACCTGAAATACTGGTATCAAAAATAAAATCATCATTGTTCGCACATCACGAAAAATATGCAAAAACTCTTTGTTTAAAAATGCTCTAAATCGTTTCATTTGTTTTCCTCTGATTGTTTCCTTGCCAATTTTATAAATACATCATCCATGTTTTTTGCATTATGCATGGTTTTTAATTCCGCAGGAGTTCCTATTGCATCAATTTTCCCATCTACCATAATTGAGATTCTATCGCAGTACTCGGCTTCGTCCATGTAATGTGTTGTAACAAAAACAGTTATGCCGCTTTCGACTGCTTCGTAAATTAAATCCCAAAATTGACGTCTTGTAATCGGATCCACACCTGAAGTAGGTTCATCAAGGAAAACAACTTTTGGTTTATGAAAGATAGCAACCGAAAATGCAATTTTTTGCTTCCAACCTAATGGCAAATCTCTAACAAATTTGTTTTTAAGGTCGGCAATGTCCAGTTTTTCAACTAATTCGTTCAGACGAGTTTTAATTACTTTCCTTTTTACTCCGTAAATACCTGCGTAAAACTCAATGTTTTCTTTAACTGTCAGGTCTTCGTACAAAGAAAATCCTTGACTCATATATCCGATGTTTTCTTTGATTTTATTTCGTTCTTTATAAATATCAAAACCTGCAACACTAACTTTACCTGATGTTGGGAACAGAATTCCGCAAAGGATTTTGATTGCAGTAGTTTTTCCTGCTCCATTAGCGCCAAGAAAGCCGAATATTTCCGACTTTTTTACTGTAAATGTAAGATTGTCGTTTGCAGTAAAATCTCCAAACTTCTTTACTAAGTTTTCAACTTCTATGATGTTTTCATTACTCATTACGATTAACTAACTAAATAATCAATAAAACAATCTTCTATATCAGCTTGAGATGGCTCGATTTCAAATTCATAATCACAAGCTTTTTTTATAAAACTTTCGATTTCATGAATTCCTACCAAATTATCTCTTACAACAAGATGTAAATTTTGACCAAAAGCATTAACAGATTTCAGTTCACGCATTTGGCGTGCAATTTTTAATATCTCTCTTAGGCGTGTGGTTTTAAGAATATAAATTTTCTCTTTAAACTTAGATGTGATTTCTGTGGGAGTTCCAGAGTCAATAATTTTACCATCAAACATTAAAGAAATTTTATCGCATAAAACAGCTTCTTCCATATATGGGGTTGAAACTAAAATAGTAATTCCTTTTTGGCGAATTTGATTAAGCATTTCCCAAAACTCACGACGCGAAACTGCATCTACACCAGTTGTAGGCTCATCTAAAATAAGTATTTCGGGTTTGTGAACTAATGCACAAGATAAAGCAAGTTTTTGTTTCATCCCACCTGAGAGTTTACCGGCACGTCTGTTTTTAAATGGCTCTATTTGAGAGTAAACAGGTGCAATTAAGTGATAATTTTCTTTAATTGTGGTGTCAAAAACTTTTGCAAAAAAACTTAAGTTTTCTTCTACTGTCAAATCCTGATATAATGAGAACTTACCAGGCATATATCCTAGCTTTAGTCGAAGTTTTCTGTAATCTGTAACTGGATTTAAACCTCCAATCATTATATCTCCGCTATCGGGAAGCAGTAAACCAGTGATTATTCGCATTAAAGTCGTCTTTCCTGCTCCATCGGGTCCTATCAAACCATAAAATCCTCCTTGTTCTACTGTGAGCTTAAGATTATCTAAAGCCTTTACGCTTTTGAAAGACTTATTTAGATTATATATTTCGATGCTATTGTTCATGTTTTACAATAAGAGAATAATTAAGATAAGTCTGCGGTTTTTTAAAATCTCACTTCACCTGGCATTCCTATTTTTATTTTACCATCATTAACAACTTTAACTTTTAATGCATAAACTAAGCTAACTCTTTCCTTCTTAGTTTGAATAATTTTTGGTGTAAACTCAGCTTCTGACGATACCCAAACAATTTCGCCTTCATATTCGTGATTTGTAGTTTTGTCGGCATCAATATATACTTTAACTTTTTGTCCTATAATAAAATCACCCATTTGCTCGCCCGACACATAAGCTCTAAGTAACATTTCGTCAAGATTTGCAATTTTGTAAAGAGGTCTTCCGGCATTGACAAGCTCAAAAACTTCCATATATTTTTCAAGTATAACGCCATCAATTGGGTTTATAATTGTAGCACGTGATATTTGATCATTAATTAAATCAATATTACTTTCAACAGATTCTATTTCAGCAAAAAGCGAGGCGTTTTGTGTTTTAACAGTTTGTATCTGCTTAAATAAAATATTTATCTGACCAACGATATCATCTAATTGTTTTTGTGTTGCAGCTTTAGATTTTAATAAATTCTCAACTCTTTCTTTTTCTTTTTCAAGTGTAGTTACTTGCTCCTCTAATACGCTAACTTGAGCTAAAATGTTTGAGAATTTTGATTCTACGATTGCTTTTTTACTTAAAACTTGCTTTTTTTGATAAAATAATTGTAAAGTATCAACTAATCCAACTGTTTTCCCTTGCTTAATTTTAGCTCCTTCCGCAATGTAAAATTCAAGTAACTTACCATTTGTTTCAGCAGAAATTATTGTTTCTACCGCTTCAAAATTACCGTACGCATCGGCTCTGCCATTTCCTGAGCTGCAGGAGTTAATTAAAATCACTAATGAACCCATTAATAATAGAAATGTGTTTTTTCTGATTTTTAGAAAGCATAGAGTTGTCAATCTTGAAAAATTATTCATAAATTTCACCTTTTAATAAATTATACTTTACAATTTCTTGAAAAAGCATTAGTTGATGCAATTCCATATTTAGTCTCTGAGTGTTTTCATCGTTTAGAACATTTAGATAATCGGATGATTTTATTACTCCATTTGTTAATTGTGCTCTGTATGAGGATGTTATGCTTTCACGCAATTCAAGAATGTTCTCATCTTGTTTCATTATTACTTCGATTTTGGAAATTCTCTGTTTTTGGGCCTCTATTTTTGCATTTTGGTGTAACAAAAATACATCTTGTTGATTACGTACAATATCTGATTTAATCTCCAAAATTTGAATTTCTTTTTTTGTTTTATTCCACTCCCAAGGTGTCCAGACAAATTTTGCTCCAATTATTGCATAAGGCTCAAACTCATTACTCATCATATTCAGTCCTGGACGACCATAACCAGCTCTTGCAAAGCCAAGTATTTTGGGGTTTCTTCCTGATTTTAACAGTTCTTTTCCTGCCAAAATTTGCCTTGAGTTATAATCAAATAATGTTAATTCGGGTCGATTAATAATACCTTCAATATTTAGCTCTGGAGTTGGTGTTAAAAACACTATGTTTTCATCAAAGTTTGAGTTGCAATATTTCGAAAATAATTTTATCAAGGCCTTTGACTCGTAGCGTAATTCGGTGATTTTTTGACTTAGCATCATTTTTTCTGCCAATAAGATATCTAATTGAGATTCGATTGCAATATTGTTTTCAATTGCAGATCTAAGATTACCAATAACATTATCAATTTGCCAAGTTTTCATCTGGAGTATTTCAATTTGTTTTTGAATATTGAGAACGGCAAAATACAAATCGACTAATTGCGTTTTATAATTAAAAATATCGACACTTACTTGTTGTATTTGAGTTTTTAAACCTGCATTTTCTAATTCACGTTTATTTTTACTCATGCCACCATCCCAAATAGTTTGATTTAATTCAGCATATACATTGTATTGGTCTTTGCTAATTTCAGGTAACATATTATCAAACATCAGATTATCAATTACAAGCATTGTAACATCTGTTTGCCAAGTCGCTTGTGCGTTGAGTTTAAGCGATGGATAATATGAAGATTTTGTGATTTGATTATTTAGTTCAGCTGATTGTCGCAATAAATCTTCTTTTGACCGTAAAGGATAGGTTTTTTCGGCAAGATTAAGACACGAGTCTAAACTAATGCTCTGTGTAAAAAGGGCAAATGGCAAAACTGCAAAAAATATCAGTAATTGAAATTTCATATCTATACTTTTATTGAATTAATTACAAATTGAGCTATCATCGTGCGGCGTTCATCAAGGAACTGTTCATAATTCAAATCAAACTCTTTCATTATTTCTTTGATTGCCGGACTGCCAATGTATGGGAATACTGATAACGAAATGATATTAACTATCAAATGAGATACTTCAACATCTTGACGAATGATACCGTCTTTTTTTTCTTGGTCAAATTGCTTTGTAATTTCTTGGAATTTTTTTGAAATCTCAAGGTTTAACATTAGTTTTCGCATCAAATCAGGGTTTCTTGTTATTTCGTTAAAGAAGAATATGGGGAATTTCCTATTTTTATAAAGCAAATCCTGATGTATTTGAAGAAACATTTCAATTTTATCGAATATTGATCCTTCAATATTGAAAGTTTCAATGAATTTCAGGAAAATTTTACCAGCGAGTTTTAAAAATACCTTCTCAAATAACAAATCTTTACTTCTGAAATAATAATGTAAAAGAGCTTTGTTTATTCCCGCTTTATCAGCAATTTGCTGCATTCTAGCTCCTTCAAATCCTTTTGTTTCGAAAATATCTGCTGCTGCTTCAATTATCTTTTGTTCAGCATTTAATTTTTTATCTTTCCCCATACGATTTAACCTTTTAGTTTATCTATATGATTTAACCAATTAGTCAAAAATAGTGTTTCTTTTATAACTGTACAAATTTATTTGCTTTTTAACACTATTTAGGGTTTGTTCGAAAATTCAAGCTTTTAGTAAAAAACTAGACTTTTTGCAAGGATTATTTATAAAATAGGTTCAACTTTTAAAAATCACACCAAAAACCACTGTCTTACTTTTAAAACAGTAACCTTATGTTAGGATTTCAGAAGTATTTTTACATCAAAACATAAAAAACATGAAGAATAAATTATTTAGTACATTATTATTAATACTTATAAGTTTTGGCATAAATGCACAGAGTTTTGGTGAAGCCGAACCTATTTATACATTAAACGGATTTGCAGGAGGTTCATATTTTGGATTATCAAAGTCGTTTGATATTTCGTCTGCTTATGGTGAGTTTGGATTACAAGCATCAGGACAAAAAGGAAATGCTCGATTTGTTTCTGATTTACGGGTAAGAAGCGGTAGCTTTTTTGGAGAAACCAAAACGATGCTTCAGCTTAAAGAAGCTTTTGCCGAATATAGCGGAAACTATTTTGATATCTCACTTGGTAAAATTATTGTTAAATATGGAAAAGCTACAAGTTTTAATCCTACCGATAATGTTTGTCCAAAAGATTACTTCTTTTTAAGTGCTGATATTGAAGATATGCAAATGTCGAATTTCATGCTCAAAACAAATATAAAGCCCACTGGTTGGCTAAATATAGAGTTGCTCGCAATTCCGTTTTTTAGCCCATCTGTATATAGGTATGAACTTTTTGATATGAATGTTATGGAAGGAGCTGATGTTAGCTTTGACGAATATGCACTTCCCGAAGTTTCATTTGAGAATATGAGCTTTTCTGCTCGCATTGGTGCAGAGTTTTCGTTTGCCGATATTTCGCTTACTGGATTTCATGGATACGACCCGTTTTATGGATTTAAAATTAAAGATTTTAACTTAGCTCCTCCAATGTCAATAAATCTTGTAAATCAAGCAGAGTTCTATAAAAAAAATAGTCTCGGACTTAATCTAAGTGTACCAGCAGGTTCGTGGTTAATTACTGGAGAAGCAGCATTTAATCATACCGAAAATTATAAAGACAGTGTGTTTATTCCCAATCCTGACATTTATTATGTAGCAGGAATTGAAAAGGACATTTGGGGAATTAAAATAATTGGAGAATATATAGGGCGCTATGTTTTTGATTTTGAAAAAGCTTTGTCTCCGTCACTACCCCAAAATTTAGCAGACCCATTGCAATTAGCCTCTTATGCAAATCAAATGCTGGCTTATGAAATTGGGAGGTTTAATCAAAAGGTTTTTAATCAGTATTATAAAACTAATCATGGAGTTATGGTAACCTTTCACAAAGATTTTTTTTACGAAACGCTAACAGGTGATTTAAGTTTGTATTATAATTTTACTACTGAGGAAAAATTATTGAGAGCGGCGGTTAAATGGAAACTAACTGATGAGTTGGCTATATCTGGTGGCGGTCAGTTTATGGATGGACCAAGCGAAACCATATATGATTTTGCAGGCAATATAATGAGCGGAATGTTTTTATCAATGAAATATAGTTTTTAAATATGAAAAATAGACTTTTAGACAAGCCATACAGGTACATATTAATTGTAATTCCTGTAATTTTATTTATAGCATTTCTTATTCCTATGAAAGATGCTAAAATTAACCCAGACCTTATGCGTTATACGCCGCAGGGGACGGAATCAAAACTAAATATTGAAAAAACCGAAGAGATTTTTGGTAAGTATGACCCGGTTATTGTTGTTTTTGAAGCTGATGACGTTATTGATAAGGATGTTTTAACAAAACTTAGTGCTATACACGATTCAATATCTGATTGTAATTTTTTTGTTGATGTAATTTCTGTTTTTGATTCGAAAAATATACGTAGCGAAGATGGTTTTATGCTTGTTGATCCTGCTATAAAACTAATACCCGAAAACGAAGAGGAGAGAAAAGAAGTGCGAGAGGATATTAAATCTAATGAACTGGCATATAAGCTATTGGTTTCTGAGGATTTTAAATATACTGTGATGATAATAAATCCTGAAGAGGATTATACCGATTCTGAAATAGTTACTAGAATCGAAGAAATTATAACTGGGATTTGGGGACCCGATAATTATGATATGACTGGAATGCTTTATCTTAGAGATGAGGTTCAGGAAAAAGCTACAAGAGATCTTATGATTCTCATGCCTCTTGCTTTGTTGGTTATGATTGTGTTTTTGTTTATCTCATTTCGCGAAAAACGGGGAGTTTTATTACCCATGCTTGTAGTATTAATATCTACTGGAATTTCAATGGGGCTTATGCCACTTTTGGGTTACGAGTTAAGCTTAATTGCAATACTTGTCCCGATACTGATGATTTCTATTGCAAATAATTATGGAGTTCATATAATTTCTAAATATCAGGAATTAAATTCACTCCATCCAGATTACAGTATGGATAAAATTGTAAAGGAAACTGTAAATAGCCTCTCAAAACCTATCATATTAACAGGTTTGACAACTATTGCTGGTGTGTTAGGATTACTTGTGCACGTAATGGAACCAGCGGTACAAATGGGAGTTGTTTGTTCTATAGGTATTGCATTTGCATTACTTTTAAGTTTATACTTTTTGCCTGCCATTCTTATCGGGATGAAGAAAGGAAAACCTCAAAAAAGTTTTAACGGACAACGATCATCTCCTATTGATAAGGTTCTTAAATTTGCGTCTTCTGTTACGATAAATAAATCAAAATCTGTTATCATTGTTTTTTCAGCGATTTTTGTGTTTGCTGCAATAGGAATAACCAGATTAGAGGTTAGTATTAACAACGAAAACCTTATGCCTAAGTCGCACTCTATTCGAAAAGCTACAAGTGTAATGGATAAGTTCTTTGGTGGTACAAAGACAATATCTGTAATGTTTGAGGGTGATATAAAATCGCCAGAGGTAATTAACGATATGGATAAACTTGAAAAAATAGTGAAAGAGTTTCCACAAACTGGTAATGTTACTTCTTTGGCGAGTATATTAAGAATTATGAGCGAAGCTCTTAATGATCCAGATGATCCTGCTTACGGAAAAATACCTGATACTCGTGATGGAATTGCTCAATATATCGAATTCTATAATATGAGTGGCGACCCCGAAGATTTTGAAAAATTTGTTGATTTCAATTTCGAAAAAGCTATTGTGAATGTACAATTTCGTGCAAGAAATATGAAAGAGTATAATGAGATTGCATATACAATACATGATTTTTGTGAAAGTTCAGAGCATGCTAAGTTTGAATCAGGAATTTCTTTGGTTGAGAAAGATATGGCGATATCTATTACCGAAGGTCAAATATACTCGTTACTTGTGGCGTTTGGTGCAATACTTATTCTGTTATGGATAATTTTTAAATCCTTAAAAACTGGATTAATTGGTGGTATCCCTTTACTATTTACAATTGTTTGCAATTTTGGACTTATGGGTTGGTTCGGGATAAGATTAGATATCGCAACATCCTTGTTGTCATCTGTGGCTATCGGTATTGGAATCGATTATACAATTCATGTGTTTTGGCGAATAAAATCGGAGCTTGAAATTGGAAAACCAATTAAAGAAGCGGTTGATATTTGTCTTAGAAATACTGGACGAGGAATTGCAATAAACGCTTTTTCGGTGATGCTTGGATTTTCGGTACTGTTTTTGTCTGGTATTACAATGTTGAAGTCATTTGGGTTCTTGATAATATTCTCGATACTGCTTTGTCTGCTTTGTGCTCTGATATTGATTCCAGCAATTCTTATTAGAATTAAATATAAATAAATAAAATAAACTAAATATTATAAAAATGAAAAAATCAATTATTATTTTATCACTCATCTTACTGGCAAGTGTTTATGTAAATGCGCAAGATGCCAAAGGCCTAATGAAAAAATCAAGTGATGCAGTTTCTGCTGATGCTATGGAAATGACATCCACACTCAAAATTTATGATAATAAAGGCAATGTAAGAGTTCGTCAGGTTTCGAATATTACCAAAAAATTTGGAAATGTAAGAAAAACCATGATGAAATTTCTTTCGCCAGCTGACGTAAGAGGTACAGCAATGCTGATATTTGATTACGATGATAAAGATGATGACATGTGGGTTTACTTACCCTCAATGAAAAAAACACGTAGAATTGTAAGTTCACAAAAAGCTTCGAGTTTTATGGGAAGTGAATTTTCTAACTCTGATATGAGTAGCCCTAATATGGACGATTTTACATATAAGCTTTTAGGAACAGAAACTGTTGATGGTAAAGTATGTCACAAAATTGAATCTACATGTAAAACTACAGAGATTGCATCGGTAGAAAAGTTTGTCAAAAAAATTACTTATATCGACAAAAATAATTTTCTACCTTATAAAACTGATTTTTATGATAAAGACAATAAGTTAATCAAAACCTCAAGTATGAGTGATTATAGAAAGCAAACTGACGGAAAGCACATGGCTTTTAATATGACTGCTGTAAATCACAAAAATGGAAGAAAATCGGAGATTATAATTGATGAATATAAACGAGGTACAGATGCTGCTGAAAACTATTTTAGTACATCCAATCTTGAGAAATAATTTTTTGAGTTGCAATTCGTATTTATTTTTATTCTAGAAAAGTAATTTTATGAAAAAAATAATTTTAATTCTAATCATTGTGCTTACTTATGCACTTAGCGTCAAAGCGCAGACACTTACCATAAAGATTACTGAAATAAAAAGTACAAAAGGACAAATACGTCTTGCGTTTTTTCAGTCGCAGGATGATTTGTCTAATGAAACCCCGTCTTTTGCAAAATATATTGGAAAATCGAAACTTAAAAATGGTGCAATAACTGTAAAATACACTGATATAAAAAAAGGTAAATACGGAATAGCTTTGTTGGATGATGAAGATTGTGACGGTCTTATGAAATATGCTTTTTATGTTCCGAGAGAGGGCTTTGGGTTCTCAAATTACAAACATAAGGGAATGAAAAAGCCAAAATTTAACGATTTTTGTTTCGATTATGATGGGGGAGATATGATAATTTATATTGAGGTAAGATATATTATGTAATGTATAAGAAGTAAGTTGGTAGAGTGAGTGAAAAGTGCTGTATTGCATCGCAGCACATCGCAGCGAAGCTAAATCCGAGCGAGCAGGGAGTTTTGCTTTTTGTAAATGAGAATGGATTATTTGGGAATATTTGATGAGCTATCAGTGGGCTGTACAATATTATAAGTCTCTTTTATTGCTTTGTTTTTTTCTTTTTCAAATTCTAAATACTTAGTATTCATTAATTCAGATTTGCATTGTCCTTTAACTTTTTCGAATGGAACTATTTCTCCACCTATTTTTTTAGTAGGGACAACAATTATATATGAATCATTTATCATGGTTACATCAGATATTTTATTCAAAGGAGTTGAGTTAAGGCTTTTAAATAGGTCTGATGATACAGATATTCTCATGTCATATTCAAAATTTATTGTAAAAGATTTTTTTGCCATTTTCGTTTCTTTTGCAATTTGAGAATCCATTTTTAGGAAATTATTTAATTCTTTTTTTGCTTCTTTCTCATCCTCTGGATTTGAGAACCAAACTTGCCAGTAATCGAATATTAGAGGTGTTGTGAATTTATTTTGATTATTTTGGTAATAA
>JAQVOR010000195.1 GCA_028702535.1 Bacteroidales bacterium | reverse complement strand
AAAAATTAGTTTACTCTGTTTTGTTTTGTTGTCGGCAATCAATTTGAGTGCGGTTGTAATTGTTAAACCTCAGGATTCTCAAATTTATTCGTATAGTGGCGATAATCAGACACAAACAGTTGGAAAAGCTTGTAATTCTCCAATAAGAGTTTTGGTTACAGATGATGCTGGAAATCCTGTAAAGGGGCATGAGTTGATATTTAGAGTAATCTTTTTTCCAGAAAATGCAAGTGGGCATCAGATTGAAAATCAAATTGTTTATACCGATTCTGTTGGGCTTGCAATAAATTATTTTACATTTGGAGATACCGAAGGGGATTATAAAATTCTTGTTAGTTCAAACGAAGATATTGCAGCTAATAGTATTGTTTATACTCTGAATGCACGAAAACCAAGTTGGATAATATTTTTGATTATTGGTTTAATGGGTGGATTAGCTATTTTTTTGTATGGTATGCAGATACTTAGCAAGGGAATGCAGGCGGCAGTTGGTAGTAAAATGCGTGGTGTTATTTCTAAGTTTACTTATAATAAATATGTTGCTTTATTATCTGGAGTTTTATTAACAGTTATGGTTCAGAGTAGCACAGTCGCTACTGTTATGCTTGTGGGATTTGTTCAAGCTGGTTTGATGAGTTTTGCTCAAACTTTGGGTATGTTGCTTGGTGCTGGAATAGGAACAACGATAACTGCTCAATTGATAGCTCTTAATATTACCGATTATGCTTTGCTTATTGTTGCTGTAGGTTTTATTATTATGTTAATTGCAAAATCTAGCAAATTTAATAATATCGGAAAATCAATATTAGGATTGGGCTTATTGTTTTTTGGAATGTATATTATGTCGCAGGCAATGTTTCCGCTTAGGTCAGACGAAAGGTTTTTAAGTTTGTTGATAAAACTTGAAAATCCATTTATCGGTATTCTTGTAGGATTTTTATTTACTGCACTTATACATAGTAGTGCTGCATTTATTGGGATAATGATAACTATTGCATCTCTAGGTTTTTTAAGCCTCGAAGCATGTATCCCTTTGGTTTTGGGAACGAATGTTGGTACTGGAATTACGGCAATTCTTGCAAGCATAAATTCAAGCCGAGAAGCTAAACGGGTTGCTTTTGCACATACATTATTTAAACTTATTGGAGTACTCGTTTTTGTTTGGTGGATACCAGAGTTTGCTGCTTTTGTTAGGGCTATTTCTCCTGATGTACAAGGTACTGCTAATACAGTTGAAACTCTTGGTAGTACTGTCCCACGTCAAATCGCTAATGCACATACTGTTTTTAGTATTGGACTTACAATATTAGTATTTCCGTTTTTGAGATTTTATGCAAAAATAATTGAAAAGATAATTCCAGATAAATTGTTAAAGCCCTCCGAAGAGTTTAAATTAAAATATATTAGTTCTACTTTAACCTCCTCGCCTGCAATGGCTTTGGGATTGGCTAAAAAAGAAACGGAAAGAATGAGTTCAAAGGTTCAAAAAATGCTTAATCTTTCGTTGACTCCGTTTTTTGATAAAGAGCTTACTATTCTTGACAAATGGCAAAAACTTGAAAATGAAATAGATTTTTTGCAAGATAATATTAATAATTATATGATAAGTGTAAGTTCTCAAAGTACTGACAAAGAGAGCTTTAATGATGCTTACCAGATTATGTATGTTGCAAATGAGTTGGAAATGATTGCTGATATTGTTAATACAAATATGAGGCGACAGGTTGAAAAGTGGATTAAATCAGATGCGAAATTTACGCCCGAAGGTAAGCGAGAGTTAGAGGTAATGTTAGAAAAGGTTTTGAAGCAAATTAGTCGGTCGATAGAGGTCTTTAAGGAGTTTAATCTCGAAAAAGTTGTACATATAAAGAAAAAGCACAAGGAATATGATAGCCTTGCCGAAGATTATCAAATATTGCATTATGAACGACTTGTTAGTCAAAATCCTGTTTCGCTTGGTAGTTCTGGAACACATCTTGAGTTGTTAGGATTGTTGCAGGCTGCTAGTCGCCACGCTACTAACATTTCGCGGATTATGCTTCGTCAGGATAAAATTGATGATAAATAAAAAAGTCCAGTAATCTGGACTTTTAGGTTGGATGATAGTAACTTAGTGTCGAACATTATGGACAAACACTACTAAGTCTCTATTATTTTTCAATATAGTTAACATTAGGATTCGAACTGATAAATGATTGCATTTCATTGTGTAAATTCTGAGCTGGCTTTAAGCTATTAAGAATATTGATAAATTCCCGTCTTTCTTTAATAAAGCTGTCTATCCTGTTTTGATAAAATGCTTGTAGTTCTTTTAGTTTTTGCATTGATGATATTTGGTCTTTAAGTATTGAAGCGTCTTTTTCGGCTTCTTCAACCCAGCCTAATACTTTTCTTGGTAAATCAACCGGACCAAAAATATTACTTGGGTCGTAAACGGATAACAAATCTTCTGGAGCCGAAGGAACAGAAGTTCCCCAATTTACATAGTTTTTTATTACAGATTTGAATATATTATTTGTAAAAGTTAGTTGAGTATTTAATAATAAACTATTAATTTCTGTTACGTTTTTAGTGCAAATATCATAATTGTCTTTCCATAGATTCGCAAGCGTTCGCAAGTCTTTTATGTGCTTCATTGTAATGTCTGATGGCAATCCTATTAAGTTAATTTCGCATTCAAAATTTTTGTCTTTTTCTTTGGCTTTATTTATATTGTTTTTTAACTCATTTATGCTGTTTTTTAAATTTTCAAAATGCATTTCAGCTGAAGAAAAATCCCTTTCAAGCAGCGACTTTTCAATTTGATTGTACGAGCTTTGTATTCTGTCTAAATTATTGCGAATTGAGAAATCTTCTGTTCCTATCGCTTTAATATTATTAGATGAGTACCAAACTCCTTCTTCGGCTTCAATAACAAAATGGAATGTTGCAGTTCCGTTGTTTGTTTCATCTTGTTCGGTTTTGCCAGCAGGAGTGTTACGCACATAATGCCATTCGGTAACAGAGCTAACTTTAAAGAAAACTTTTGAATAATTGCCTGGTTTAAATTCAACTTCTGCACTTCGTTGTACTTTACCATCGCTTTTAGGTGTTATCACAACATCTGGACCTGAGCTAAATGTCGCTTTCTCTGAACTCAATCTCCAATCTCCATGAAATTCGCCTCCATTAATGTCGAAAGTCATGCCATTTTCACCTTGCGAAGTAATAACAGTATTGCGTCCAACATTAGCATAAGTTTGCGGGTCGGAGCAATAATCTCTTTTTCCACCTTTTAGAATTGCTTCTACTTGAACTCTTTCACCTGATCTAACTGATATTTCGGCTCCTTCTTTATATTCAACTCCGTTAACTTTGAGTACAACAAAAGGTGTACGGGGTGGGATAGAAGCAAAAATGGCCGCTGATGTCAATACAATTACGAGAAATAACAATGTCTTTTTCATGTTTTTAAGTTTTAGTTATTGTATGGATTTAATGAGCTACCAAAAACCTCTTTAAGAATATCACTTACTCTGGCAACTGGGTCTTTTCTAATTTTCAATTCCTCTTTAGCTACCATCAGGAATAATCCATCAAGAGCTTTATTAGTTACGTAAGCATTGAGGTCTGTGTTCACTTGCTCACCGCCTGTTAGTTTAGTTACAGTATTGTATTTATCAACTAATGGTGTCCAGTATTTTGCAAGCATTATTTTTTCTGTTGAGCTTACTACTACAGGATAAAATTTCTGATATAGTTTATTCGATGTTGTTCTTTGTAAATATTGTGTTGCTGCATTATCTCCACCTTTTAGTATTGCAATAGCATCAGTGATTGTCATTTGAGTAATTGCTTCTTTAAAAATTCCTGTTGCACCTTTTGCGGCTACTTCAGCGGCACGGTTTAGCTTTTCTTCAAATTGAATTACCTGATTTCCTAAACCAAGGTTTTCGCACAATTCTTTTACCTTAATGGCTTCTTGAGGAAATGGTATCATTATTTCCTGATTTTTATAAAAACCATTTGTCAAACTAACAACATTTACTGTCTTTTCGATACCGACTTCAAGTGCATTTTTTAGTCCTTTTGCAACTTGCTGCTGTGTTAAACCCTGACTTGTCCCGCTATCAATCGTTTCAAGGCTTTGCATTAGTACATCACAACTATAAAACAATATCAAACTCATCAAAACTGCTGCAATTTTTTTCATATTCATTATTTTTTTATTATTATATTAAACAAATTTACGCAAAAATTATTTATTAACGAAAATTTAAATTAAACATGTTTATGTCCTCTGGACAAAATGAAAAATTGATTATAGATTTTTTATTGATATT
>JAQVOR010000071.1 GCA_028702535.1 Bacteroidales bacterium | reverse complement strand
GCCGGAATCGAATACCGACCACCGCCTGACTGATTACTTTTTTCTCTGCGTTCATCTGCGAAATCTGCCGGCAACTTTTTACATTTAACTCCCCCACTCCCAACTCCCCACTCCCAACTCCCCACTCCCAACTCCCAACTCCTCACTCTTCACTCCTCACTTTTCACTTTTCACTCCCAACTCCCCACTCCCCACTCCCCACTCCGCACTCCCCACTCCGCACTCCCAACTCCCCACTCCGAACTCCCCACTCCGAACTCCTCACTCCCCACTCCCCACTCCCCACTCTTTTCCTCGTGTCCCTTGTGGTTAAGCTTTTCAGCGGAAATCTTCGGAATAAAACAATTAATATGTTTCATTTTTCTGATTATAGTCGTTAAAACATAATTAAACTTTTACTTTTGCAAAAAAAAACAATATGCAAGCATCAATAATAACAATTGGGGACGAAATATTGATAGGTCAGATAGTTGATACTAATTCGGTCTGGCTTTCTAAGGAGTTAAATAAAGCAGGAATAATTGTTAATGAAATTCGATCCATAGGCGATGATAAGGAACAGATTATTTCAGCAATAAATGATTTGTTCGAAATTTCAGATTTTATTTTTATTACTGGTGGTTTAGGTCCTACTAAAGATGATATTACTAAAAATGTTTTGTGTGAACTTTTTGACTGCGGATTAGTGTTGAACGATGATGCTTTGCAAAATTTAAAAAGACTTTTGGGCGTACGCGGCATCGAAATTAACGAGCAAAATTATTCGCAAGCATTGGTGCCAGAAAAATCGCAAGTCTTTGTAAATAAAGTTGGAACTGCCTGTGGTATGATGTTGAAAAGAGGAGAAAAACTCTTGTTTTCTATGCCAGGAGTACCATTTGAGGTAAAGTATTTAACTGAGTTTCAGTTTCTACCTTATATTAAGCAGACATACAAATTAGGAAATATCTTTCATAAAACAATACTTACATCCGGTTTACCCGAAGCTGTTTTAGCTGAAAAAATTGCAGATTGGGAAAATTCTTTACCTAAAGAAATTAAATTAGCATTTTTACCTACACCCGGATATGTGAGATTAAGAATGAGTATTTATAACGCTAACGATGATTTGCTCGCACTTGCAGATAAAAAACTTAAAGAGTTGAAAAATATTATTCCAAAGTGTTTTAAATCGTCTGAAGACCTGGATCTCGCAGTACTGGTGGGTACTTTGTTGACTAAGTATGGCAAAACGATTTCAACTGCCGAAAGTTGTACAGGTGGTAAAATCGCATCAATGATAGTTGAAAATGCTGGCAGCTCTGCATACTATAAAGGCAGCGTAGTTGCTTACGATTATGAGGCTAAAGTAAATGTGCTTAATGTAGATAAACATATAATGGAAGAATTTGGTGCGGTTAGCTCGCAAGTTGTTGAACAAATGGCACAAGCGGTAAGAAAACTTTTAAACACAGATTATGCTATTTCGGTAAGTGGAATTGCTGGTCCCGATGGCGGAACTCCCGATAAACCTGTTGGTACTGTGTGGATTGGTTTAGCAACTCCCGAAAAAACATTGAGTGAGAAATTCTTGTTTTTTTATGATAGGAAAATTAATATTTTGAGAACCACAAATACGGCTTTACTAATGTTGATTGACGAGTTAGAGGGAAATTAAATGTTTTTACGAATTGTTTTTTGTTTTAAAGGTGTTTGTAATTTATTAGCACTAATAAAATAATGAAATAATTGTTGCCACCGCCAAGCAAATTGAAGCAATCCCGTTAGTTGTACCAAAAGCAATATTTACTTTTGAGATATCATTAGGCTTTACAATTAAATGCTGATGAACTAATAGTGCTGTAAATACTCCTATACCTATCCATTGTATAAAATTTGCAGACATAAGAATAGCCCAAAAAAGCAAGAACATTACCGCTATAAAATGCAATATAGTAGAAATCCATAATGAGCTTTTTCGCCCAAGTTTTGCTGGGATAGAGAATAATTTATACTTTTTATCAAACTCTTCGTCTTGAAGCGAATAAATAATGTCGAAACCAGCAGTCCAAAGTAAAACCGATGCCGATAACATCATAATTGCAAAGCTAAACGTCCCAGTAACTGCGATATAAGCCCCAGCAGGAGCTATTGCAAGTCCCAATCCTAAAAATATATGAGATAAAAATGTAAAGCGTTTTGTGTATGAATATCCAAGTACGATTAATAGGGCAAGAGGAGATAAGATTAAAGTGTAGATATTGATAAAAGAAGCAGATATGATAAACAGAACAGAGTTTATTATTGTAAATATTAGTGCATTTTTTGCAGTGATTATTTTTTTAGGTATTTCGCGTGTTTCAGTTCGTGGATTTTTTGCATCAATAAATCTGTCAGTATATCTGTTAAACGCCATTGCACTGTTGCGAGCAAAGATCATCGACAATAGCACAAGTATTAGTGTTCGCCATTCAAAAATTTGTCCAGGTTCTTTTATTGCCATAAAATATGCAGTTAGTGCAAAGGGCATTGCAAAAACTGTGTGGCTAAATTTTATTAGCGATAAATATGACTTTATTTTATTTCTCATAAATATTATTGCAAAATTGGTTAAAATCAGTCGAACAAAAAAGGTAAAATACAAGTTTTGACAATATAATGTTCTTTTTGAAAATAAGTTTATTATAAAACAATAATTTAGTGTAGGATTTGTTATGGAAATAGTGTAACTTTAGACCACAAATTTAGTATTTTTGCGTTTAAATGAAAAAGACCTTAATTAGTTAGAATTGAGAAAAGGAATCAAAATATTACTCTTGCTTATAGTATGGATGACATATAGTGTCTGTGCTTCTTCTCAGTCAGTTGGTCTTGTTTTGAGTGGAGGAGGTTCTAAAGGACTTGCTCATATTGGCGTAATTCGTGCTCTTGAGGAAAATAATATTCCTATTGATTATGTCGCTGGAACATCTATTGGAGCAATTGTTGGCGGATTGTATGCGGTCGGATTAAGTCCTGATGAAATGGAGAAAATTTTTCGTGATGTGAGATTTACGAATTATTACAAAGGTCGAATACCTGATGACCAGTTTTATTATTTTAAAAAAACTAAAAATAATGCCTCTGCTTTTAGTTTAGGATTTACAAAAGCTGATAACGGTGTAAGTATTATGTTACCCACAAATATTGTTGCAACTCAGCCAATGGATTTTGGGATAATGGAATATTTTGCCCAATATACAGCCGCTTCAAATAATAGTTTCGATAATCTTTTTGTACCATTCCGTTGTGTTGGTGCCGATGTGTATAAGAGTTGCGAATTTGTTTTCAAAAGTGGAGATTTAGGTCAATCAATTAGAGCATCTATGACATTCCCGTTCTATTTTAAACCTGTGATGATAGATAGTGTGCTTTTTTTTGATGGAGGCATCTTTAACAACTTCCCAATTGATGTAATGCGAAATGAATTTAATCCTGATATAATGATTGGCGTGAGCGTAACTAATTATTCGGCAAGACCAAACCCCGACAATTTAATGTTGCAAATACAACATCTTATTATTGGAGCGAAAAAAGAATATAAAGTGCCAGATGATGAGGGGATTACTT
Source organism: Bacteroidales bacterium (assembly GCA_028702535.1). Taxonomy (GTDB): domain Bacteria; phylum Bacteroidota; class Bacteroidia; order Bacteroidales; family ML635J-15; genus Bact-19. The sequence goes on along the minus strand of JAQVOR010000071.1, from coordinate 13,636 downwards.
TAACTATTAACTTTAAAGATGTAGGCTTATTAGATTTTCATAAATTAGATGAGTTCTCTAAATTAGGGTACGATGAATGTATGCTGTTGATGGATAGTATTAAAAGCAGAATACACAGACGTGTGTCATTGCCAGAGTTAAGAGCAAGACGTGAAATATTTAAGATGAGGGTTCCGTTGTTGAAATTTGATAAGTTTTCTGTTGATGGAATAGACGAAAAATCAGAAGACTATATTTTAAAATCATTAAAAGGTAAAACTGAAAAATTAACTATAAGACAATTTGAATCTGAATATTATAAGTTAATATCTGATTATCAGATTGAAACGGCTACGCCTATTGCAACATATAATGATTCAACAGGTTTTTTCGATGTTGTGTTGGATATTAAAAAACAAAAACGTGCGAATGTTTTGTTTGGAGCTGGATTGTCAACTGGATATTCAAACACAGGATTTGTTGGATTTAATTATAAAATATTGAACCGAATGTCTTTTTTGCTTAGTACAAATGCTTATTTTGGACGCTTATACAGTTCATTGCATCTGTCTGGACGATTCGATTTCCCTTTTAGAATGCCTTTAGCTATGGAGATTGCTGCAAATGTTAGTCGTTTTGACTTCTTTAAAGGTAATTCACGATTGTTTTCACTTGATTATAGACCTCCATATTTAATAAACTCTGATAATAATACTCGTGTTGATATTTTTACACCGCTAACCAGAATGTCAATTATTAAAATTGGACTTGCAAAGGCTCAACAGTCGTATGATTATTTTCAAATTAACAATTTTTTACAAAATGATACGGCTGACCTTACATCTTTTACTCTTAATACTGCTTATTTTAGCATTATAAGAAATAACCATAATTATATTGATTATGCGAATAAAGGAAGTCGTAGTTTAATTAGTGTAAGGTATGTTTCTGGAACTGAGGAGAATATTCCTGGATCTACAACTGCTATATCAGAAGATTATCAGGTAAATCACTCGTGGTTGCAATTTAATTTACTCTCTGATACTTATTCGCGTTTTAGCAAGCATTTGACACTTGGTGTTTATGCTGAGTTGATGATGACGACAAAGCCTTTGTTTAGGAATTACACTTCGAGTGTGCTGTCGGCACCGGTATTTTCACCGACTCCTCATAGTCGCACCTTGTTTTTGCCTAATTATCATGCAAACTCTTATGCTGCCATTGGTTTAAAACCTGTGATTTTTATTACTGATAATTTTAACATCAGACTCGAAGCTTATGCTTTTTTGCCTTTTGAAAAAATACTTAAAGTATCACCATACAATCAGGTTTATTTGCCTTATTATAGTGAGCGTTTTGCTTATATTTATTTGTTAGGTTCTGCAGGCTTGGTTTATCATACTCCGTTAGGACCCGTTGCATTTACTGTCAATTATTACGAAACAGATTCCAGATCAACGTATTTTATGTTGCATTTTGGTTATGTTATATTTAATAAAAAGGCTTTTGATTATTGATGAAGTGTCGAATTTTCCTTGTTTTGTTAGTAGGAGTTGCTGTTACCACTTTTATGAAAATATGATTACCTTTGATAAAAATTAATCGAATGAAAAATAAGTTATTTTATATTATTGGCATTTTATTAATTGTTTTAAGTTCTTGTTCGGTTGGACGTTCACTTGACGATAAGGCATGGATTGTGATTGATGGCTCTCAATATACCTATTCATTCCAGATAAACTCAAATAAATATATTGATGAGACTTTGTCTGATAAGTATTTTAGCGAATTCTTAACCGAACTTAAAAGCTCATTACTTAGTTTTAATATTGAAACTATTTCTGGAGAAGCTAATGTAAATAACTGTAATTCTGCATATACGATACAGATAAATAATGTTGAGTGTATTGAGATGTTTGAAACTGAATCTGTATTTATTGATGGTATGTCGGTAAGCCCTGAGGAATTTGATGTTGTTAGCTGCTATCTTAATTCTGATTCAAAATTATTTAAAATTGATAAGAATGGACGTAATAATTTGCTTAAAACTTGTACGGTAAGTGTGTCAAAATCAGAGCAATTGTCTAATAACCGAACATTTTGGCAAATAGTTTTTGGTTTGAATAAAGATAATTCAGAATATACATATAAGCAACTTGATAACGATGTGTTTTTTGATTTAAGTCGAAAATCGGCAAGACATACAGCAGCGAAAATATCACGAACCATTTATAAAAATTTATAAAATGACATATACAATAGTTGTAAAAACTTTATTTGGACTTGAGGAAGTTTTAGTGAAGGAATTAGAAGATTTAGGAATTAAAGATGTTAAAGTACTAAGACGGGCAGTTGAGTTTGAAGGCGATTTGTCGGATGTGTATAAGTGTAATCTGCATTTGCGATGTGCATTGAGCGTTTTGGTAAAAATAGGGCAGGAGAGGGTTAAAAATGAGGAGCAGCTTTATAAATATGTCTATTCAATTGATTGGAATGAGTATTTTGACTTGCGTAAAACCATTGCGGTTAGCGTAGTTACTGTATCAGAAACTATGAATCATAGTCTTTTTTTGGAGCAAAAGACCAAAGATGCAGTTGTAGATTATTTTCGAGATAAATTCGGAGACAGACCTAATGTTGACATCAAAAAACCAGACGTGAAGATTAGCATTTATCTTACTGATGATACTTGTAATTTGTATCTCGATAGCTCAGGACAAGCACTTTATTTTAGAGGATTTGATAAAGAAATTGGCGAAGCTTCAATTAACGAATGCCTTGCTTCTGGCATAATAAAATTGAGTGGTTGGGATTTTAAATCTGATTTTCTTGATCCTATGTGTGGAAGTGGTACTTTTTTAACCGAAGCATATATGATGGCTTGTAACATGCCAGCAGGTATAAAAAGAAAACAGTTTTCTTTTATGAATTGGAAGAATTTTGATTCTATAGAATGGAAGAAAATTTTAGCTGATGCAAAAACTAATATTTGTGATTCAAAAGCTAGTATTTCTGGTTACGACCTCAATCCTGAGGCTGTTCTTTTAGCTAAAAATAATTTGTATAAACTAGACAAGGCTAATACTGTAAAAGTTAGCGTTTGCGATTTTTTTGATTCCAAAGCTCTTTCTGAAAATGGTATTATCTTTAGTAACCCTCCTTACGGAACTCGAATTCAACTTGATGATGCAAATGATTTTTACAAAAGCATAGGGAATAAATTAAAATTTGATTATGCGGGTTATACTGCGTGGATAATCTCATCAGATATGGTAGCTATTAAATTTATTGGTATGAAACCCGACAAAAAATTGATTTTATTTAATGGTCAATTAGAGTGCAAATTACATAAATATACGATTTATAAGGGAAGCAAAAAAAATAATGATTCAGGTTATAAATAATCGGTGCATTTTTCAAGTTTGATACCTCGTGAGCCTTTAATAAGGAAAAACTTTCCTATTTCGGGTTTTTTGACTAGCTGTAATGCAAGGTCTTCGACTTTTTTAAAGAATATGAATTCATATTTATTGTTGAAATTATAAAATTCGCTACCCACAAGATAAACTTTTCGAAAATTCATATCTTCAATTTTCTCAAGAATCATTTTGTGTTCTTTAATGCTATCGACTCCAAGTTCTAGCATATCGCCAAGTATAAGGCATTTATTCTTCTCCACGATTCTGTCAAAATTGTCAATTGCAGCTATCATACTTGTAGGATTTGCATTGTAAAAATCCAGAATTAGCGAATTTCGGATAGTTTTCACATGTTGTGATCTGTTATTTCGTGGATAATAGCACGCAATAGCGTTGTCGATTGCTGTTTCAGGTACATTAAAATACGATCCAACTGTAATAGCTGCTAGAATGTTTTCAAAGTTGTATGCCCCAATCAAATTAGATTTTGCTAAACCTTTTTGATTATTAGCCTCCCATTTAACTGCGGCTTCATATCCAAACTCTGTATAAATACCTTGACAGTACGATTTTTCAGACTGCCCGTAACTTACAGATGAGTAAGTGTTTAATAATTCATTGAGTATTTCATTATCAATATTACTAAAAATAATTCCTTGGTTTTTCTTTAGATAATCATATAACTCTCCCTTTGTTTGTTTTATATTTTCAATCGAACCGAAACCTTCTAAGTGTGCTTTACCGATATTAGTTATTAGCCCATATTCAGGTTCTGCAATTTCGCACAATGTTTTTATTTCGCCTTTGTGATTTGCTCCCATCTCAATAATACCGATATCAACCGTATGATTCATCGCCAACAAAGTGAGAGGCACTCCAATATGATTATTTTTATTTCCTCCTGTATATGCGACTCTTAATTTTTGAGCTAATACTGATGCTAACAATTCTTTTGTCGTAGTTTTGCCATTACTTCCAGTAATTCCAATAATTGGGATTTTAAGTTGTCTGCGATGATAATTAGCTAGGTCTTGCAGTGCTTTTAGTGTATCGGAGACAATAAAAATATTATCTATATCTTTAAAACGTTTGTCTGATGTAACTGCGGCAATGCTACCTTTAGCTAAAGCATCTTCTACATATTTATTGCCATCAAAATTATCGCCTTTCAGAGCAAAAAATATCGAATTAGGTGTTATAATTCTTGAGTCTGTATTTATTTTTTTACAAACTTTAAAAATAGCATATATTTGCTCTATTGTATTCATAAAAAAACAAAACCCCAAAAATGGGGTTTTAATATTTTGTTAGTTATTTTTTTGGTAATGTTGGAGAGCCTACTCTATCCATTGCACATCTAAAACCGAGATCGGCTCTTGCGAGTTTTTCATCTAAGAAACGGCGTGTTCCAGGAACCATCCAATATGCACGATCTTTCCATGAACCTCCTTTAAATACTCTAGATCTATCGGAAACTAAGCTTGTCATTTGGTTACCAGTGGCACCATCTCCTTTGTTAATTTTTGGATTTGCAGGGTTAAATTGACCAAATCCCCATTCTCCGTACTCGCCCCAGTTCCCTTCTTTGTACATTTCGGGTGTTTTGCGAGTAAAGAATTGGTCGGGGTAAATAATGCTTCCGTCAGCTAACTGTAATTTACCACCTTCGAGTATCATTGACCCATCGGGCATCATTATATTACCGTCAGAGGTTTTTTCGTGTCCAGTAGGAAGAATATATGTCATATTTTGGAGGTCAACTTTTACACCATTAGGTAATAATATTTCGTTTCCTCCCGACATTAAAGTTGCACCTGGATAAATATCACCTACATTTTCAGGAGTTAAGGCACCATCAATAGGGTCATTTACTTTGATTGCGTCCGACTCAACTTGAAATCTATCGCCTTTTACCCAGTATTCTTCTGCATTTCCATTAGGGATTAAAGATTCTAAATCACCGTCCAAGTAATTCCTGTTGTCTGAAGTTGTATAGTTTTCACGACTATAACATTCTTCGTCACGTACAGGTTTACGTAATATTTTTCCAGAATAGTCGAAATAGTTTTCGGCTTCGGGAGTAAGTTCGATATCTCCTGACCTTGGATCAGTAATAACTTCATAGTCTGTATAAACATTACCTCTAAATGGTCTAAATTCGTCCATATCTTCAAAAGTAAGATCTCGATATACATCCATTACCCATTCATTAACATTACCTGCCATACAATATAATCCGTATTCATTTGGCCAGTATGATTTTACTGGTGCAGAAATATCTGCTTTATCGTTAAGTGCACCTGATACCCCCATGTTGTCTCCACGTCCACGCATTGAGTTCGCCATCATCATACCTCTTTCCTCGCCACGCACATCATTTCTAATATAGTGCCCGTTCCAAGGATATAATCTTCTTTCATAAATTCTTTCTCTGTAGTGATTACCAATATGAGCGAGTGCAGCAAATTCCCATTCAGCTTCTGTTGGTAGTCTGTAACGAGGTAAAAATATTCCGTCTTCCATTTTTACCCAGCGTCTGTCTTCTCCAGTATTTACATTTCCACCTTTGCGTCCTGCTTTAAGAGTTGCAGGATCAACATATAGGTTTTGTACTTTACCGTCTGGTCCTTTACCAGTCTCATCAATCGAAAGGTCAAGGTTTTCTGCATAAACTAAATAAGCGTCAGTATTAAATTGTTTAGCTTGATCTTGAGGAGCGACATATTTGTCAATAACGCCTTCGCGTAATAAAATCAATTCATTAACGCGGTCGGTACGCCACTCACAATATTTTGTTGCTTTTACCCATGATACACCTACTACAGGATATTGCTCGTATGCTGGGTGTCTAAGATAAAGCTCTACCATAGGCTCGTTAAATGCGAGTCTTTCTCTCCAAACCAAAGTGTCAGGGAGTGCTTCGCGATATAAAAAACGATAATCCGATGAATATACATAAGACAACCAGTAGAGATATTCGTTATAATCAATGTTTCGTACTTCGGTTTCGTCCATGTAAAAGGATGAGACTGTAACTCGGCGAGGAATGTTGTTCCAGTCGTACATTACGTCTTGTTCAACTCTACCCATTGCGAATGAACCTCCTTCAACAAATACAAGACCAGGTCCTGTCTCTTGTTCGTATCCAGGGTGGTTTTGAAAACCACCAAAATTCGGATCGTTATAATTCCAGCCTGTTGTACTCGAAGTTTCTTTTTTGCAAGAACTTATAAGAACGACTCCCACAAGAATTATTAACACAAATAAAGTATTCTTTTTCATATTATGTTGTTTTTATAATATCCAATAATTATATAACTAAAAAGAAGGACAACTTATTATGTCTTTCTTAGGATTTTTTCCATGACACTCAAATATAAATGCAACTGAAACCTCGTGTGCACCATATGTAGAGTTAGATAATCTTGATACTGTTAAATCGTAACTATATGCAAATCTAAGGTTGTCTTGTTTGAAACCAGCAAGCATAATGAATGAGTCGTACTGGAAGTTAAAGTTTTGACGTAGCCAAAAACCAGCAACAATTTGTTTACGTGCAACATAAACTCCCCAGTTAAACTGTTGAAATTGACCTTGCTGATGGAATAAAAGTTGAGGGGCTATTTTTAGTTCACCTCTACGATACTTACTACTATTAATAGGTACTTCGGTTCCAAAGTGTGCAGTTAGTTTTCTTGGAAGTACGGCATCGCTACCACGAAGAAACGACTCTGACGGTTGTGTAAGGTGATGGACAGCAACTCCAAAAAATGTTCTTTCGCTAAAAGCTAACAATCCAGCAGAAAAATCTACATAATTGCGTTGAGTATTGACAATATCTGGATTTTCAAGAGATGAATAAATAGGTCCGTAAAGAGGGTGTATCATGTTTGGAAAAATGAAATCCCAATCGATTTTTTTCATAATGTAAGATGCTTGAAAGCCTGCTGCAACAAAGAACTTACGAGTTACAGGTAATGTGTATGAATACATGCCGCTTATCATCGTTGAGGTTATTGTGCCGCCTCCCTGCACATCATTCATGAGGTGTAAACCTACGCCTCCTTGTAAGACATTCCAGTACTGATCGTAAGATGCACTATAAGTTACGTACGTTGGACCTAATGCTGGCCATTGATTTCGATAGTTTAAACTTATCCTAGGACACTTTTCTGCTCCAGCAAATGCAGGATTCAGGTAAAGTGAATTTGCATAAAACTGCGAAAAATGAGCGTCTTGAGCATTTAGTAGACCCAAACTGCCTATAAACAAGGCACTTAATAAGGTTATGTAGCGTTTTACCATAATATATTTCTTAACAACAATGCACAATATTAATAAATTTTTCTCTAATTGTAAAATATAAAATACAATAATAAGTTATTTTTGTCGTTTATGAAAATAAATAGTCAAGTTTTTTATTTTTTTTTTTATTTTATGCGAAAAATCCATTTTATATTCGTCTTTGTTTTTATTAACACTTTATTAACAGCTCAGGTTATTAATTTATCTGATTCTTTAAAGTGGCAAAGTAATAAAACTTTTATTGATAACGATCAAAATATCATTAATATTTTATCCTTTGAAAATGCACAGTTTCGTAGTGTTGATAATTTACCAGTATATTTTTATAAGGTTCAATTAAAATCTGATGTTTATGTGTCAGATATTGAATTAGTTAATGCAAAATATGAAGTTATTAACAAAGATGATTTAAACAAAGTTAAGTATCTTGAGAAAATTTCGGATACACCTGAGATGAAAACCAATATTAGTAAATTTAGAAAACAATCTTATTTGGCATTTGAGTTGATGCCTTTAAGACGCAATAAGTCTTCAGGGGATATTGAGAAACTTGTTTATTTTGAATGTCGCATTACATATCAGACTGTAAGAGCAGAGAAAATGCAAAAATCTTACACTTATAATAGTAATTTGTCTTCAGGTTCTTGGTACAAAATACGAGTGAGCGAAACTGGAATTTATAAGCTGACATATAGTGATCTTTCTGCAATGGGTTTTACCTCTTATAATAATATAGGTGTATTTGGTTATGGTGGCCTCTTATCAAAAACAGTTGGAGCAGAGCTTTATGATGATTTACCTGAAAGACCTGTTGTAAAAGTAGATGTTAATGCAAACAATGTTTTTGATAGTGGAGATTATTTGTTGTTTTATGCTGATGGACCACACAATATTTATTGGACTGAAGATATGGAACCCTCTCACGAGTATCATTCATACTCTCCATATTCTTATTATTTTGTGTCAGACCAAGGGACATGGAAACAGCCTGTGAATCAGGCATCTTTGTTGTCTTATAGTGTGCAAGTTAATAGTTTTGACGATTATGGCTTTCTTGAAAAAGATTCTGTAAACCTTTTAAATAGTGGACGCAGCTTATTGTGGCGTGAGTTTGATTATTATTTATCTCATTCTTTTTCCAAATCTTTTCCTAACCTGTCAACAAGTGATACTGCAATTGTTAAAGTTATGTTGGCTGCAAGGTCAAGTACTCAAAGTTATTTTAATCTTAATATTAATGGTATTGCTCAGAGCAATATTTATATCGAACCAACAGCTAGTAGCTCACTTGCTGCTTTTGCAAAATTTAATATTGCTGATACTTTTAAAATAAAACCTTCATCAAATACTTTTGCTATTAATCTAACTTATACAAAAACAAGTTCAAATTCAAAAGCGTGGTTAGATTATATTTCTTTTACAGTAAGGCGACAATTGGCAATTAGTAATAACTTTGTTCTGTTTCGTGATAAAAAATCAATTGGTGCAGGAGCGATAGCAAGATTTAGTGTTTCTAATGCTAACTCCTCGACAATTGTATGGGATATTACTGATAGAATAAATGTTAAGAGAATACAAGGTAGTTTGAGTAATTCAATTTATAATTTTAATGCAGATGCATCAAGTTTAAAAGAATATATAGCATTTAATCCGTCATCGGCTTTTCCAACACCTGAAATAAGTGGTTCGGGTTTGGGATTTATCGAAAATCAAAATCTTCATGCTTTATTGCCAGTCGATTTTGTTATTGTTACTCATTCTGATTTTATTGCACAGGCTCAGAGTATTAAACAGTTACACGAGAATTATGATGATATGTCGGTAATAATAACTACTCCACAGAAAATATATAACGAATTTTCGTCTGGGACTCCTGATGTTTCTGCAATCAGAAATTTTATGAAGATGCTTTACGATAGGGCTGCTAACGAAAGTGATATCCCTGATAATTTATTGCTTCTCGGAGACGGCAGTTATGATAATCTTGGGATAGACCCTTTGGCAACAAATTTTATTTTGACGTATCAGTCAGAATCAAGTGTTTCGCCAACAAGTTCCTTTGTGTCTGATGATTTTTTTGTGTTTCTTGATGATGATGAAGGGGGAGTTAATGGCTCACATGATATTGATGTTGGCGTTGGACGAATGCCTGTTAAAACTGTTGCCGAAGCCGAGGCTTATGTAAATAAATTGCAAATTTATTACAGTTCTAGCAGTTATGGCAGTTGGAAAAATAAAATTTTGCTTATTGCTGATGATGCAGAAAATGGTGAAACAATACATCAGACGCAGAGTAATAACGTAGCAACACAATTGGAGGCTAACTATCCTCTATTTAATCTCGAAAAATTATTCCTTGATGATTATGAGCAGATTTCAACTGTTCAAGGGCATAAATATCCAGACGTTAATCAGGCGATAAATGATAATATTAATAATGGCGTGTTGGTTGTAAATTGGATAGGACATGGCAATGAAAATGGATGGGCGCACGAAAGTGTTTTGACGCTTAATATGATTGGAGCTTGGCAAAATACTAATAAGTATCCTATTTTTGTTACGGCTACCTGTGAGTTTTCTCCTTGGGATAACCACAATTTAGTTTCTGGTGGTGAGGAAGTTTTGTTAAATCCTGTTGGAGGCGGTATCTCTCTCTTTACTACTACTCGGCTTGCGTTTTCGTCAGGTAATGCCTCGTTATCCTATAAGTTTTATGATGAGATATTTAAACGTGATGCTAATGGTAGAGTTTTCCCTATTGGTTTATCGGCTGCAAGAGCTAAAAACTTTTTGTTAGGGGATACAAACAAAAGAGTGTTTTCTTTGCTTGGCGATCCTGCGATGAGACCATCGGTACCTTCTTATATTGCTGCGACGACTAAAATAAATGGAGTGGATGTAAATCTTTTTACTGATACTATACAGGCAACTGCATTAGTTAACTTTGAGGGCATTATTACTAATCCTGATGGAAATTTAGTGGAAAATTTTAATGGCATAATTTATCCTACTGTTTATGATAAAAGAATGGAATATACTACGCGTGGTAACGACGGATACGCTCCTTTAAATTATACCGCTCAAAAAAATATTATTTTTAACGGTCAAGCAAGTGTAGTCAATGGACGTTTCAGTTTCTCTTTTATTGTACCAGTTGATATTGCTTATTTTTATGATTCTGGAAAAGTGAGCTATTATGCACATAATAATAGCGATACTGAAGCTGCAGGATATGATGGGTCGTTTTTGATTGGTGGCTCTGCTGATAATAATCTAAATGATAACGAAGGTCCTGAGATTGAGTTGTTTATGAATAATGAACAATTCGTTTTAGGTGGTATTACTGACGAAAAACCTCTCTTGCTTGCAAAAATATCAGACGAGTCGGGAGTAAATACGGTTGGGAGTGGCATAGGGCATGATATTACAATGACATTTGATGAAAATACCGCTGGTGTTACAGTTCTTAACAAGTTTTATGAGTCAACTATTGATGATTTTACATCTGGTGAAGTGAACTATAAGATGGCAGGGCTTGCTTTAGGTCCGCATACACTTAAAGTGAAAGCTTGGGATGTGCTTAATAATAGTAGTGAAGCCTTTACCGATTTTATTGTGGCGAACTCTGCCGAACTCGTGATAGACCATATATTTAATTATCCAAATCCATTTTCCACAAGTACTGATTTCTACTTTGATCATAATCAGCCTAACCAATTGTTAGACGTTATTATTCAGGTGTTTACAGTATCGGGAAAGCATGTTAAGACTATCGAAGATGTTGTTTTAAGCGATGGATTTAGGTCTCAACCAATACACTGGGATGGCAAAGACCAGTACGGGGACAAAATAGGAAAAGGAGTTTATGTGTATAAAATCAAAGTAAGAAACCTTGTTGGCAATGTTGTCGAGGAATTCGAAAAACTCGTTATTCTGAATTAATTGTTGTTGATAAGATACTAAAAATCTAATATTGGCGTTAGTAATCTTATTATAATGTTTAGTTTAAAATAATATTAATATATTTGTAAAAAATTTCATAAAAAATGATTAAAAAATCAATTATAGTATTTACAATTTTAATGAGTATGACTGTTTTTTCTTATGGACAAGTAACTCAGGATGATGTAATAGGTCGAGATGCTCCTAATACAATAACAACTACTGTGCCGTTCTTGTTGATAGCACCCGATTCACGTGCTGGTGGGCTTGGTGATGCTGGTGTGGCAACAACCCCCGATGTTAATTCACAGCATTGGAATCCTGCTAAGTATTCTTTTATCACAAATGATGTTGGAGTTTCAATATCCTATACTCCTTGGTTAAGGCAATTGGTACAGGATATGAATTTAGCTTATATTTCGGCATATAAGCGAATAAATCAAGAAAATGTTTTTAGTGCATCTCTTTTGTATTTCGATCTTGGAAGTATTCAGTTTCGTGATATTCATAACACATTAGTACGCGATTTTACTCCTCACGAGTTTGCTGTTGATTTTGCATATTCGAGGCTTCTGGGAAAACATTTCTCAGGTGCTGTTGCTATGAGATTTATTTATTCAAATTTAACAGGTGGTATCGAAGTGCAGGGTAGTCAATCTTTTCCTGGAAAAACCGTAGCTGCCGACTTTGCTCTTTATTATCATAATGACGAGATTGAAATTGGTGGGATGCCTGGCACTTTGATGTGGGGTCTGAATATTAGCAATATTGGTGGTAAAATTTCATATACTGATAATGAAAATCGAGATTTTATCCCAATGAATTTTCGTACAGGTCTCGGTTATGTATTTAAATTAGATGACCATAATCATTTTATGGTAACTGTCGATTTTAATAAACTACTTGTTCCTACTCCTCCTGTGTATTATAATGTGAACGATATTTTACCTAATGGAGATACTGTATTTGTAGGTGATAGAATAGTAAAATATGGTAAAGAAACTGATGTCTCTGTTGGGGCTTCTTTGTTTCAGTCGTGGTATGATGCTCCTGGATTATCTACTGCATTTATTAGAGATAAAGATGGTGATGGTGTTGGAACGCCTTCTCCTTTTCGCGAAGAACTTGCTGAATTTACAATTTCTGCTGGGCTTGAATATTGGTATGATAAACAGTTTGCTTTACGTTTAGGATATTTTAATGAACATCAATATAAGGGGAATCGTAAATATTTTACCGTTGGTGCTGGGCTTAAAATGAATGTTTTTGGTCTCGATTTCGCTTATTTAATTCCTACAACTCAAGCAAATCCGCTTCAAAATACTCTTAGGTTTACATTGACATTTGATATTGGAGGTCTTGCTGCCGAAAAATCGTAAAATGAATTTTAGAATAGGTTATGGTTATGATGTACACGCCTTTAAGGAAGGTGGGGAGTTTTGGCTTGGTGGAATAAAAATCTCACATTCAAAAGGCTGTTTGGCACATTCTGACGGGGATGTCTTAATCCATGCAATTTGTGATGCAATTTTGGGAGCGGCTGCACTTCGTGATATTGGATATCAGTTCCCCGATAATAGTGTAGAGTTTAAAAATATTGATAGTAAGATACTTTTGAAAAGAACTCACGAATTACTTAAACAAAAGCATTATAAAATTGCAAATATTGACTCTACAATAAGTCTGCAACAACCAAAAATTAATAATTATATTCCCGAAATGATAAAGGTTTTGGCTGCTGTATTAGAACTTGACGAAGATCAGGTATCTGTAAAGGCAACAACTACCGAAGGGCTTGGCTTTGAAGGCAGAGAAGAGGGGCTTAGTGCGTTAGCGACAGTTTTGATTTATAAAGATGATTCTATTGATTAAAAGTATTGAAGATCTAAATATTATTAAGGATTTGGCAACTTTAAGTTTTGTTTATTTAAAAATGATAAATGTTCAGTTTGCGATTCGTTAATGCCTCAAATACTACGACTTATAGATAG
>JAQVOR010000194.1 GCA_028702535.1 Bacteroidales bacterium | reverse complement strand
CTCAATTGTGGGTAGAACACGGAAAACCTATGATATTTGGCAAAGAACGTAATAAAGGCATTGTCCTTGACGGATTTAAACTTAAAGTAGCTGAAATTGGTAAAAACGGAATTACCGAAGATGATATATTGGTGCATGACATGCACGAAGATGATACAACTATTCATAATGCGTTAGTTAAAATGCAATTACCCGAATTTCCAGTTGCGTTTGGTGTTATCAGAGCTATTAATGACGATACTTACGATAATCTTATTGTCGAACAAATTAATGAAGTGAAGAAAACAGCTAAAATTAAATCTATGGACGACTTGTTTAATAGTGGTTCTACTTGGGTTGTGTAAGTAGTGCTTATAAGAACCGAGTTTACGAACTTACTTAGACCAGCTCAGAGCAGTGTTGCTAAAATCTTAACAATAATCGTTTTGCGGATACTAAATAATATGTTTTGGGATTCCGAGTAAGCTGGGCAATTGGAGTAGTAGATATCAAACAGGTGTAAGATTATTGTATCAATCTGTAAATTAATTAATTTGATTCAAATATTGACTTTATTGATAAAAATTATCTAAATTTGTACAATATATAAATAATCCCAAAATTATTATTTATATATTTTAAAGTTATGAAGTGTTTTGCAGAAGTGTTTTTTTAATAATATGATAAATATAATATAATAATATAGTGATTATTAAGATGCTAGGTGTATTAGTTTAGCCCTGGCCTCTTTTCTAAATATAGTTATAAAAACGACCAGTTATAAAAACGACAATTTACATATTGATTTTTGTCTTTTCAGCGATTGTTTCTCTTGGACAAAATATTCCTCGGCTATACAAAAAGGTAACTCCATCAATTGTAAAAATTTCGATACTCGACAATAGTGGACTTGCTTCTTCTGGGACAGGTTTTTTTATTGACGAAAAAACAATTATAACTTGTTATCACGTTGTTGACAACATTAGCAAAATTAACATCACGACTATTGATGATAAATACTTCACAATTGACAGCATAATAGCATCAAACAAACAAGCTGACCTAATAAAATTTACCGTTAAAGAAAAAAACAAATCGTGGTTAGCACTAGCCAATAAACTGCCATTAGTTGGTGAAACTGTTTACATTATTGCTAATCCAAAAGGTTTTGATTTTTCGATTTCAGACGGTTTAGTTTCAGCAATTAGACAAAAGGACGGAATGCAAGTAATCCAAACAAATGCTTCGGCTTCTCAAGGTAGCAGTGGCGGACCACTTCTTAATAAAAAAGGAAAAGTAATTGGTGTAATGTCCTATGTTAAATTTGCTGGACAAAATCTAAATTTTGCAGCAACTTCATTAAACGCAATGAATATAAGTAACGACACGACAATTACTGAATTAATTTCCTATCCAAAGCCATTAGAAGAATCCCAACTCGATAGTATTATGGAAATTGCTAACAGTTTTGTGAAAAATAGACAATACAAAAAAGCATTGGACACTATATTGCCAGTGATGAAAGATGCAGACAATATTCGATTATTGGCTTTTATAGAACTAATTGCAAACTGTTACTTCTTTGATAAGGACTACATAAAAGCAGCTCAATATTTTGAATTGCTAATTGCCAAGCTAGAGGAAACGAAACCAAAAACAAATCAAATGGTTTGGGTTTATGCCCAAGCATTTCATAAGTTGGCAATTTGTCATTACTCGCTTGACGACAAAGAAGGTGCACTTGAGATACTTGTAAAAGCTGAAACAGTAACAAAGCTGGGTTACGAAATGGACACTGTCAGAAAAGAAATGTATTTATTACAACTTCAACAAGTATATTCAACAGATGCAATTTATAAATACTCACTTGGCAGGAAGTTTGAAGCCTGTTTGAGTTGGAAAAAAGCAAAAACATTTGGTTACAAAACAAACGATTTTAGCTTCGATGAAATTTGCGAATGAGAACTCCTATGGCTCGCTCGTATTTATTTGCAATCCGAGTGTTGGTGAAATCCAAATTTTTTTTAACTTTCTATCATCCGCTTTTTTGCGGTTATGGAAATGTTAAAAAGATTATAAAATACAATCCAATTTTGTAGTTTTACACTCTTTACTGACGTTTACATTGCCTCCAATTTATTAGCAGAAACAGAATTTGATTTTTTTATCGGCAATGTAAAGTCAAAATTTATCACTGCAATCGTTTGAAAATTCGAGCAAGCAGTGGAAAAAGTCCATTGAATTGTTGGATATGGCTAAATAGGTTTCTAATGCTATTCAATTTGGTAGAATTAATAAGAAGAATGAAATAAACAAACAAACTGTTGTAATTAGTTGACTTTTAAGTGTTTAAAAACGCTCTGTCTGAACTCCGATTACATTTTTTTAAATATCTATAATGTTTTTGATTATTATTTTATGTTTATGATTACTTAACTTATGTTTATAAGTTGTTTTCTTATCTTTGTGTCCAAAATTATATATTTAAATTTGGGTGGAAAAGAAGTATGATAGATAAAACCTTTGTAAGAATTGTTTTCTTGTGTGTTTTCATTTTAACGCTTTGCATAAATGTTACAAGTGCAAATGAACAAAATCCGCTTGATTCCCTTCAGAAAACCCTTCCCACACTTAAAGGCGAGGCTCGTTTACAAACACTAACCGATATTTTGGCACTGATTGCCATGGGTGATGATTTGCAGGCAGAACTTACAGCAATTGAACATTTAAGAGCAGAGGCAGCACAACAAGGTAATGTGGATTTCGAGGGACAGGCACGCCAAAAACATGTCTTTTGCCTATTTAATTACAATATGTTTGATAAGCTTGAAATGGTATTACCAGAACATCTAAAGTTTATGGCAAACCACAATCAATGGGATTATTATTACAATTGCTGGGAAGCTAAAATTGAGATGTTGATGTATGCCGATAAAAAGCAAACTGCACTCAAAGAGACGCAACTCATGTACGACGATGCAAAGCTTCGCAATAATAATTATGGTTTGGGTGTATCGGCACATACACTTGGAATATTATATCAAACACAGCAACGCTACGACTTGGCGATAAAATCGTTTAATGAGGCTATTGAGCGACTGGCGAAGGAGGATAATATTAGCCTACTTTTAAGCACTTTCAATGTTTTGAGCGAAACACTCGATGCCAACCAACAATACGACCAAATGCTTGCCGTAGCAGAGAAATGGAAAGCCACCATTGATAATTACAAGCGTAAGTCAGAAAAACTTGGACATTCGCCCATGCTTAACGGACGCTATATGTACTGCTATTTGGCACTTACCGTTGCTTATTTTCAAACAGGCAACACGGCTCAGGCAGAATATTATATGAATATTGCCGAAAAATTTGCAGAGGGGCGTAGTATTATATCTCAATTTAAGTTAGTGCATGTGCAAACCCGGTGGTTCGAGTACTTGGGACAATACGATAAAGCAATTGCATGTGCTGATACCAACTATCAAAGGATGATTAGTTTTGGTGATAGCATAAGTGGTTTGACTGTGCTAGAAAATAAAGCTCGTATTCTGCGTAAAGCTGGCAAAGGAATGGAAGCCGCTCTGATGTATGAGACTGTAATGGTGGCTAAAGATTCGCTTCGCAACCTCGATATGGCTGCCCAACTAGACGAGTTGCGCACTATGTATGAAGTGGATCAATTAATATTAGAAAATAAAATTTCACAGTCAAAGTTGACTATATTATTTATAATAAGTGCCTTCTTAGTTTTTTTACTAGTAGGATACATATTTTATACTATTCGATTAAATCGCAAGAACAGGATTCTATACGAAAAGATTAGACGAGCACAGCAAGCCGAAATGCAGGCCGAGAAAGTTATTGAACATGCACCAGAAAAATCGCTAAGTAAAGAACAATTGCTATTTCGTGAGCTAAATAATTTGCTTACCAAAAAACATTCATTTACCGACCCTAAGTTGGATCGTAAGGACTTGTCTGATTTGCTGGGAACAAATTCTACTTATTTGGCTAATGCCATAAAGGAGTGTGCAAGTGGAATGAGTGTTAACGAATATATTAATAAAATTCGTTTAGTGTATGCTGGCAATTTGCTTCTGGAGGCTTCGGAAATTTCGATTGATGCGGTCGGCGAAGATTCTGGATTTAACTCCCGCTCAACTTATTATCGACTTTTTCGTGATTATTATGGAATGTCGCCCTCCGAGTTTAGAATGATATCCAAAGAAAAATATAGAAAAACAGTTGTATAAATTCTGAAGCAAATAAAAGTGGCGGTTTGATGTTCAAACCGCCACTTTTATTTTATGCCTTAATATCATTTTGTTCCAAATACAAAAAAACAAAAATTCACGTATGGTTTTTACTGAATTGGACTAATGTATATCCAAAAAATAA
>JAQVOR010000193.1 GCA_028702535.1 Bacteroidales bacterium | reverse complement strand
CATCGCATCTAGCTGGATCAGGATTTACTTGTCCCTGCTCATGATTTTTAAAATATAAACGTGTCGTCAAAATATCAGAATCCCATCTGCGTTCAACTTGACAACCCATAATTCTTACGCTATTAACACCCATCTTTTTAATTGCTGTAATGTGCTTTAAGATATTTATCTGCATCAATTTGATTTACTGGCAATTTAATAGTGTTACCCCATTTATCAAAATAATTTATTGATGGTGTAACAACAAGTTCATTATTATCATCTAAGAACATATCTATTAAGTAATTGCAAGTTTTTAAATAAAATTCCTCAGTCTTATAATAGAATTTATCATTACGCATATAAACAAATTCATTGTCAATTTCATCAGAATAATTCTGACCTAAGGAAATTTTGCCCCCCCCTACAAAGGTAATGCCAATAACTGCAAGTATTGCAGTATAAACAATAGTTTTTTTCATGTTTTTGTTTTTTTTGGTTAACAAAACAAAGATAATACATTATCCGTAATGATTATACAAATTTTGCAATTATTTTATAACAGACGTAGAAAAAACCTCCGATTTAGATACTAAAACATTTGTTCTACAACAAGTTAACCCACATTATTATCTTCGATGTGGGCTAAACTATTGGTTTGAGAATCCAAGTATAAAAGAGTCAGGATTTCTTACACCTTGCTACTTGTTATCCTACGGCACCAATAAAGTAAATCTCACTCTTTGACATCCGCATAATAAATACTTGAGACATCAATATAGTTCCATCTTTAAGTTTGACACACAAATAAGCGTTTGCACTATCACTATCAATAAGCTTTATTTTCTTAGGGTTTGATTGATTGGATTTCGTTAAATTCTGGAGTTATAAATAAAGCCTCTCCTCTTGGATTACCTGCTAAGAATTCTCTAATGAATTGTGAAGTATTCCCGGCTAAAAAATCGTCGTGCTGTATTGCCTTGTATCTGGTTCAAAATAATTTAACGCTTTTGTTAAATTACTTGCAAGAATTTCTGTTTCAAATGATTTACAAAAAACCTTAATGTCTTTTTTACTAGCGATTGCCCAAAAGCAAAAACGCTAAGTAAAACACTTATGAGTAATAAATTGATTTTGACTTTCATTTTTAAGTAATTATATAGTTATGTAGAAAATCATGGAATGCTTCTAATTCAGGGCTTTTGTCAATATATCCTTTAACTTCAGAATTTTTAAACGTAATTTTGATAAAACCTGTACCCATCTGTCTGGCTTGGATGCTAATTTTATCGTTTATCACAATTCTTTCAGCTTGAATAAAAATATCATTGAAATTATTCCTTGTAATTTTGAACTCTTTTGGCTCTCCACCAGAATACTCCCCAGATGAATTTTCTATTGGTGTAACTGGATCATAGATAAATTGGTCAGGTGTAAAAATATAAGCGTTAGCATTTCCAACATTATAAATAATTTTTATTGGTTCATCAATTTCGACAATCGAATCATAAGTAATATAGGGATCGACTCTGCTTTCAATATTTGGGTCATTTGTGTCCCATAGTCCATCGTGAATTGAGATTCTCATTTTAATATATTTGTTTTCAAAATCTTTTACATTAGCATTTACTTTCTTACAATCCATAAGTTTAATAAAGTATTCACCCTTAACATAGACAAAATAGAAATCACCATATTCTGGCCTAATTTCTCCGACCTTATTTACAAATGGTTTCCACGTAATTATTCCAGTTTTCCACATATATTCACTATTATTTGTATCAATACTTTCTACTATTTCAGTAGTTATTATTACTTCCTTTACAATATTTGATGATTTACATGATGTAAATGCAAATGCTATTGAAATTGTGAATAAAACTGATAGGATAATTAAAGTCTGATTTTTTATATACCGAATTTAGTTAATTTGGTTAATTTGGCATCAATATTTATGCCGATATTTAAGCGTAAATAGTCTTTGCCAGAACCGAGTTTACGAGCTTACTTCGGCAGGCTTACTTCGGCAGACTCACTTCGGCAAGCCATCGCAGTGCATCGCAGCACATCGCAGCACAGCTAAAACGTCAAATTACTCATAACGGTTTGGCGGTATGTTTTTGTTGCCGATTTCAAAGCACTGACCTGTCAAGTTACACGAAAGTTTATTAGATGCAGAAACGCTGAAACACCTACTATCTCGGCAATAAAATATACCGCCTGTTATGCAGGCGCCCGTTTTTTTATTCATAGTCATTCCAATATCTTGTTGTCAGGTAATCAATAAATGTTTGATATTTACTCTTATCTATGTTTGCTAGAAGCTTCTTCGGCTCAACTATTTTATATTTGTTAATGTCAGTCAAGCATGATTCCCATGTTTCTTTCATTCCTTTCATGCTGACTGGATATTCATATTGCAGTAACTCTCTGTTTTCATTTGGAATAATATGTGCGTGAATGAATTTTTCTGCTTTGATAGTTTCTGTCTTTTTATTTGCTATCATTTGTTCTGCCCAAAGTGTCTGCCGCATAAGTTGGTAAAATGGTTCAAAAAAATAAACAGAATTTTTGTAGTCGTCTTTTTTCAATGAAAGTTGTTCTGAGCAATTGATAAGGTCGGAGTATCTGTGTAACCGCTCTTTTCCCTTCCCCTCTTTTTCTTTCCCTCTATTTTCAATAGAATAATCTTTGTCTGTCTTTCCGTTTTCGTGGTAATTCTCAGTATATTTCCATTCAATTGGAATGATAATTTTATTGTTGTCTTTAAGTTTTCCATAAATCATCGCATCGACTGAAGTACACATTGTTCCGCGAGTAAGTTTTTGATTGTCTTTTGTTTCGTTCAAATGGTCAATGTCGCTAATAACTTCAAATGAAATGAAACCTGGCAAAAACTTATCAGATTTAATTTGCAAAACATCTACAATTTCAGAATTTATCTGCTTTGCAATGGAAAGAACTGCATTTTTGTCGTAACGCAGAGGATACAAATGATTTAGACAGGCAATTTGAGATGATAATGTATGACCAGAAGGGATACAAAACCCCACATCGGTGTCTCCTTCTAAATGATGAAATGAAATACTATTGAGTGCAAAATACAAGATTGCTTCATCTGCAATTTGAGGATAAAGATTATTCTTGCTATTTATAAGTAAATCGGCTTTCGGGCGCCAAATGCCGTTTGAATTATTTTTTTCTCGCAAAAAGTATGGTTTCTTTCCTTTGTCGCCATTAAAAATCTTACCAGCTTCGATTAACTTTAAATCGTGCTGCTTTCTATTTTCTCTAAAACTATTATTCTCTTTCATAGTCACCATGTTCTACGATATCATTAATTGTTAAACTAGTAAGTGTTTGCGTTGAAAATAAAAAATTGACGTGTAATGAATTTGATTTAACTGTTACATCGCCAAAGTTAGTTTGAACTGTTTTAGTGGATAACCTTTTGCAATTCCAACGTTTATCGTTAAAAAGATAGCCCGACATTGTTTGTTTTGGAGTACTACCATTTTCTTTTTCTGAATTATTATTCAATGTGATAACATAAAACTTATAACCTTCAATATCTTTTAACTGTAGCTTTTTTAATTCGTCGGGGATGTTAACACCAAGCATTTGTTGAAACTCAATAATTTCTTTAACTTCTTGTTTATCGTAATATGATTTGTCTTGATATTTTTTAAAATCATCAATATGCTTAAAAATCCCACTTTTACCTCCAACAGCTCCACTTCCGTATTTTAATTCAATTAATGCAACTTTATGTGGTTTCTTTTTTGAAATAGCCATAATGTCGAACCTACCATAAAATTTTGCATCATTTTTTTGTTGCTGATTCTCAAATGCTTTTACCCATTCAATATCAAAACAGTGCCAGTTTGAATTATTGTTATTGTTATTCAAGAGGACTAATTTTGATTGTGATTTTTTTTCATTCGTTGCCTTCTTGTTGCTATTTACTTTTATGACTTTGTAATTATTGCATATTTCGGAAGGAGCAATTATCATTCTTTTATCCCTGCCTTTATAATGTTTTCCATAAAGGTAATATTTGTTTATTAAGCAAGTGATTTCCCCTTTTTTATACTCTACTTTTGCAATGCTGTCGCAGTTGTAATAAAGATTCAAATAATTGTTACGCACCCCAATAAAGATTTCGTCCCTATGCTTTTGACAAAGTTCGTATAATTCACATTTCTTGAAATTCTCTGAAAATTCCCTAC
This sequence comes from Bacteroidales bacterium, assembly GCA_028702535.1. Lineage (GTDB taxonomy): Bacteria > Bacteroidota > Bacteroidia > Bacteroidales > ML635J-15 > Bact-19. The sequence continues at coordinate 195 of JAQVOR010000193.1, read as the reverse complement.
TTATTCCTCGTGTGATTTTTCTTGTTGTCATATTTACCTAGATTTAGTTGTTCTCTTCGGGTGCTGCATAACGGTCGCGGCTATGTATTGGGCGCATGATACAGATTTCATTATCTTTTACGCACTTAGCAAAACCGCTGATATATTAAATTTTAATAATAATTTTTCTGTTACAAATATAGATAAAATTTTTCT
>JAQVOR010000192.1 GCA_028702535.1 Bacteroidales bacterium | reverse complement strand
GCGGAGAAAGAGGGATTCGAACCCCCGGGCCCGTGAAGGCCAACGGTTTTCAAGACCGCCGCAATCGACCACTCTGCCATTTCTCCGCTGCAAAAGTAGGACTATTTTATTTATTTACCAAAACTAATATCAATTATTTACGACTAAATAACTATACCTAATATTAATAAGGATTTAATTATTTCTAATTATTTTACACAAACTAATTTTATCACTATTATTAGGACGTTTATATAAACTGTATTTTTAAGTTATAAAGACATTATGAACAATGTTTAAACAATTCTAAATGACACAATGCACATCTACCAATACCCACATGGTTTATGAACAAATTAACAGAAAATTGCCATTTTTTTATGATATTCGAATGTAAAATCGTATAAACCCCTTGATTTTAAAGTGTTTTGCTCATATTGTAGGCAAGAACAACTCTAATTTTGTTTATTTTTTTAGTAATATAAACTAAACAAAACCCCTGTAAGCCTTTAAAACAGGGAGGTTTATGAACAAATAACTTAAGATATTAACAAAATCAAAAAAAAAGTTAAAAAAACTTGCTGAAAGCCTTATTGTATCTATATTTGTAAACGATAAGTTAACAATTTTACTAACCTAAAAATTTAAAAAATGAACAAAGCACAATTAGTAGACTCAATCGCGAAGAAAGCAAATTTAACAAAAGCAGATGCAAAAAAAGCATTAGACGCTTTCGTTGAAACAACAACTGAATCATTAAAAGGAGGTGACAAAATCGCTTTAGTAGGTTTTGGTACATTTGGTGTTACTAGAAGAGCCGCAAGAAAAGGCCGTAACCCACAAAAACCAAACGAAGTTATCGACATTCCAGCAAAGAATGTAGTTAAATTCTCAGTTGGTAGCGAGCTTAAAAACGCTGTTAAGTAATTTCATAAAAGAAATTATTTTGAAGGGAGTATTTATTGCTCCCTTTTTTTATTTTTGTAAAATAAATAGAGTTAAACTTTACAAAGATGAGCATAAAACAAAAAAACAATCATTTAAAAAAATTTGTAACCGAAAAACGATTTGAAACATTTAACAGAGTTCTAAATCATCGAACACGTTACATTAGTGTCGTTCTCGAAGATATTTTTCAAACCCATAACGCCTCGGCAGTTCTAAGGAGTTGTGATTGTTTTGGCATACAAGACGTGCACATGATTGAGAATCGAAACGAATTTAATGCAAATCCCGAAATTGCTCTTGGATCATACCAATGGTTAAGTACATACAGACATAATTCCCTAAAGAACAACAGTCTAAGCACTATCTCTTATCTTAAACAAAGAAATTACAGAATTGTAGCAACAACACCTCACACAAATGATTGTGCTTTAGAAAATCTTGATCTTAATAAGGGCAAAATTGCTTTGTTTTTTGGTTCAGAACAACCTGGTTTATCAGATATAGTGATGCAAAATGCTGATGAGTTCGTAACAATCCCTATGCAAGGCTTTACCGAGAGTTTTAACATTTCAGTTTCAGCAGCTATTTGTTTATATGACATTAGTAATAGACTACGTAAGTCTGAAATAAACTGGCAATTGCAACAAGATGAAAAGGATGAAATTATGTTTGAATGGCTAAAAAGCCGCATAAAAGATTCTACTAATATTCTTAAACGGTTTTCGGAATCAAACCTAAATGCAAACTTGTAAAATATGTATTCTAGTAAATAACTGTAACAGTTCCCACATAAGCTTTGATGCCATTATATAATTCAATAACATAAAGATAAGGTGCAGTTGGCACTAAACGATTATTATATGTTCCGTCCCACTCATCGCCTGGTCTGCCTGTATATAATAACTGTCCCCAACGATTAAAAACATAAACATAGGCAGAGCTAAATAATTCAAGATTTTCGATTATCCAAGTATCATTTATTCCATCTGCATTTGGCGTAAAAGCATTTGGGATTCTAATACAATCTTCATCGATATCTTCTAAAGAAACAGCTTCTAATTCATATAAACAGTCATTAGCATCAACAATAGTAATATTGTAAATTCCTTGTGTCAGACCACTTATTAAAGGAATATCGATACTATTATTATCCCAACTGTACATATATGGTTCTGTTCCTCCAATTGTTTGGATTTCGATATATCCGTTATTATTTCCAATGCACGAAGGACCATAAAAATCATAAGAAGCACTTATAGCACTCGGCTCGGAAATATTGACTTGCACACTATCTAAACAATTATTTTGATCACGAACTTGCAAGCCATAAGAGCCTACAGGTAATCCATAAAAAGAACTCCCAGAAAAAACTTGCTCATTACCAAAGATTGTATAATTGTATGAACCAACTCCACCACTTGCCGATAAAGACACACTTCCGTCAGCATATCCATAGCAACTCACATTAGAAACATCACTTATTAGTACTAACTTCTCGGGGTCAATTAGACTAAAACTCTCTGTAATACTACAGCCATTATCATCAGAAATAGTAACAAAATATTCGCCTCCAGATAATCCGACATTATTATAATCATTAAATAAATTGCTCCAAATATAATTATACGGAATATTGCCACCAGAAACACTTATATTTATGCTTCCATTATTATCACCAAAACATGCAATGTCTGTAATATTTGCCTGTATTTGCATTGATGGAGGATCAGAAAGGGTGATATTAGCCGTACCATTACATCCCCAGTCATCGGTAATGCTCACATTATATGTTCCCGCTCCGACATTAGTTAAAATTGGATTTGTTTCACCATTTCCCCACAAAAAACTAACTGGAGCTTCTGCATTTAGGCTCACTGCTTCGAGAACAGCATCAGTATCAAGAGGACAACTTATTGGATGTAATTGATTAATAGACGCATTTAAATTACCTGATATTCCAACATTTCCTGAATTAGTAACAGTACAACCATTACCATCAGTAACTACAACTGAATATAATCCTGGATTAAGATTAGTTAAATTACTCACTGTCAGACTATTTGACCATAAAAAACTATAAGAAGGCACACCACCACTAAATGATGCGAGAGCAGCACCTCCTACACTACCACACTGGGCAGATGTAGTAATAACATTAACTTGTAATTGTGGAGGTTGTCCGATTACAACATCAGCACTTGCAGTACAGCCATAATTATCAGTAACTACAATATTATAATTACCAGCAGGGGCAAAAAACGGAGACACAGCAGCTACGCCATTTACAGTATAATTATAAATTGGATGACCATTACTTGTACTAAATGTTATTTTACCATTATTACCATAACAAAGAGGGTCGGTAACAGTTGTTGAAAGAACAATATCGCAACAAACTACAACTTCTATCGACATAGTATAAGTTTCAACACAAATATGTCCTGCGGCAGGAGTAAATAAATAGTTTGCAGTTCCAATGCTAGAGGTATTTATTGTTGCAGGACTCCATGTACCTGGAATTCCTTCTAAAGATGTAGTAGGAAGTGCTGGTGGAACATCGCCAAGACAATAAGGACCAAGATTATTAAAAGAAATTGGAATAACACTCTTATAAAGAATATAAGGTTCACTTGAAAAATCGTCCCACATTATCTTAGTTGCCTTGTCGAAAGGAGTTCCTGCGGTTACAAAACTGCCAATAAGTGCTTCCCACTGTGGAGGCATAACAGACCAGTTTGAAATTCCTTCCCAATCACCATCAGTAATATTATCAAAATAAATATTTACATCAACCGAAGATGCCCCCGAAGTTCTGTTTATTTGATGATAAAATAATGGATTTACTTCACAGACATCTGGGGCAATATTATTTACATCATAGCCTTCTAAGCTCGCATTTAGATTTGCAAATCTGACAGTATAAGTGTTATCTGTTGCAGTATTTGGGCTTAGTTCAACTGGGCGATATCTATTTGTACCAACACTTGAACCAACTGGAAATAAATAAGTTAAGGCAGAATTAGTTTTACGCGAAAGTTTTCCTCCATTTAAACTTGAAACAAAGCCAGTTGTTCGTAAAATTGCATTAGGATTTTGATTTTGCACAAAGAAAGTATGAGTTTCGGTTTGCAACTCCAAATGTTTTAGGTTTAATATGCCAGTTGCATACTTATCGATAGTTTGGGTTTTAAGTCCACTGCCATCTAAGGTGAGATTATTAAAAACAGTTGGGGAAGAACCTCCTAATATTTGATTTGCTCCTTCAAAAAACACTGTGCCTGTACCACCATTAAAGATATTATTATCAAACCAGTTTCCTAATAAGCGAATATGTCCATTATCATTAATTGTAGCGTCATTAGTAATGTCGCCGGTAACATAAAGTTCTGCATTTACAATAGCATTCGCATCAACTACAAATTCTCCAGAGTTTTGATTAGTGACACTCCCGTTTACATAGATGTAAGAACCTTGTCGGGC
>JAQVOR010000070.1:6503-17528 GCA_028702535.1 Bacteroidales bacterium | reverse complement strand
TTTCATAGTCATGTATTTTAACATAAAGATACACAGAATTAGTTAATTTACAATGTTGATTGTCAAATAGATATGAACAATTTTATGTTATTATGAACATTGATTTAATTAATAGAAGTCCCCATAAGCTTATGTCGTTTCTTTATATGCTTACATTTCTATTATATTCAACAAAATGACTCTCAAAAAATACACATTCAAAGAATATTAGATTGTATATGTTTTTTTCATTTTAATGATCAAATATATATTAGTTAAAAATACAAAAAAATATAAACATACGAAGTTTTTTTGATTTTTTTTTGAGTTTTTTGATTAGATAGTTGTCAAGTTTCACAACATTGTTGATGTAAATTTACTTTTTGTGTAACATAAAAACTATTTTGGGCTATTTGTTAGCTGTTAGCAAGTATTCGGAAATCGGCACCGCTAGGACTTTGGAATACACTAAGTTCAAAATCTGAGATTACTGCTAACAAATGGTCAAATATATCAGACTGTACTCCTTCAAATAAAGCCCAAGCTTGAATTCTACTAAATCCGTATATCTCCATAGGAATACCTTCAGGAGTTGGAGCTAGTTGCCTAACAATAAGCGTCATATTTTGATTCATACTTTCATTGTTTTTCAAATACTCTTCGATATACTTGCGAAAAACCCCAATATTTGTAAGTTGTCGTCCATTATATGCAATATTGCTTTTATCGTTAAGTTTACTGTTGTGTTCTTCAATTTCCTTTGTTTTTGAAGTTAGATATTCATTTATTACTTTATAATTCGATAATTTTTCAATAAGTTCTGGAGAGCAAAACTTTACGCTTTTCATATCGAGTATTAACGAACGTTTTATACGTCTCCCCCCCGACTCTTCCATTCCTCTCCAGTTGCTAAAACTCTCATTTACAAGAGCGTAAGTAGGTATCGTTGAAATAGTTTTATCCCAATTTTGTACTTTAACTGTATTTAAACTTACTTCGATAACATTTCCGTCTGCACTGCGACTTGGCATCGATATCCAATCGCCAATTCTTACCATATCGTTTGATGTTAGTTGTATCCCTCCTACTAAACCAAGAATAGAATCTTTAAAAATCAATAATAAAACTGCCGAAATAGCACCTAGTCCAGTAACAAAATAACCAACTTCTTTATTGGACAAAATTGATAATGCCACAATAGCTGCAATAATAAAAATTATAATTTTAACAACTTGAATATAACTCTTAATGCTTGCACCTTTTTTTTGACCAACTGTTTGATCGTAAATTTGATTTATTGAATTGAAAAATGAATTCAATATCATAACAAATACAAACACCATATAAGTCATCAATAGTTTTTGTATAATTACTACTAATCCAATATTTGATGGAAGTGCTAGACCTATTGTATAGTATATGAAGAAAATTGGTGCTAGTTGAGAAAGTTTATCAAAAACTTTTTTCTCGAACAAGACGTCGTCCCAAGTTGTTTTGCTTTTTTTAATTATTTTTTTAATTACAACAAGAATTATTTTCTTGAATACATAATTTACTATAACACTTATTAAAAGAATAATAATAATAATTGATACTGATGCTAATATTTTACTTGCATCAATACTCACTCCCCATTTTAATAATAAATCAAATACTGCGTTGTACAAATTTTCGTTCATCATTTAATATTTTATGTTTAGAATAATTATTTACTTATTTTTACAAAATAACTTAATAAAACATTCAAATGAAAGGAATTATGAAACTTTTTATAAAACTATTATTGCCGATTGTCCTTACAAACCTTGCCATTATTAGCTCTGCACAACTTAAATACGATGTGTGGTTTACAAATAATTCATTAAGAATAGACTATTATCATTCGGGAACAGACAAAACTGAATCCATAATGTTAAAAGAAATACGAAAGGAAGAATTTTGGGGCGGTACAAAGACTAAATTAATTGATCCCTTTAATTATGGCAGCTATAGAGTAAATGTTTATGATTCTGTAAGCAATACGCTAATTTTTACTTATGGTTTTTGTAGTCTATTTGAAGAATGGCAATTTACTGATGAAGCAAAAATTTTACAGAAAGGTTTTCCAGAATCGCTAATAATACCCTATCCTAAAAAAAACATTAAAATTGAGCTAATGAGCAGACAATTTGAAGATAATAAGTTTAAAAAAATCTTTGAACTTTATATTAATCCATTTGATGTGAACATTAAAAATGAAAAAACTGTAAGTGCAGAAGTTAAAAAAATTCAGTACAGTAACACTTCCGACAAAGCTCTCGATTTAGTGTTTATAGCAGAAGGATATACATTAAATGAAAAACAAAGCTTTTATGATGATGTAACAAAAATTAGTAATTATTTATTAAACTTAGCACCTTTTAACAAGCTTAAAAACAAAATTAACATTTGGGCCGTTGCTGCTATTTCGGCAGAAAGTGGAACCGATAAACCACACAAAGGAATTTGGAAATCAACAGCTCTAAATAGCAATTTTAACACATTTGGCAGCGAACGATATCTGACAAGTTCAGATTATCATACAATAAGAAATTATGCAGCATTAGCTCCTTGCGATCAAGTTTGTATTTTAGTCAATACCGAAACGTATGGTGGAGGTGGAATTTATAATTTTTGGAATATCTCAAGTGCTAAAAATGATTATATTAATGAAGTCTTTTCGCATGAATTGGGACATTCGCTTGGAGCACTTGGCGATGAATATTATACCGATGAAGTTGCAACCGAAGATATTTATAATAAAAATACAGAACCGTATCAGCAAAACCTTACAACATTAGTAAATTTCGACTCCAAATGGAAAAATATGCTAGGTAACGACACTCCAATACCAACTCCAGTTAGTGATGAAAATATTGGTAAAATTGGAGTTTATGAAGGTGGTGGATATCAAGCAAAAGGTATTTATAGACCATACATGAATTGCAAAATGAAATCTTTGGGATATGATTTTTGTCCCGTTTGTCAAAAAACTTTAGAAAATGTAATATATTATTATTCGGAATAAAGTTTCTTGCAGATTTCGCAGAGGAACGCAGAAAAGGAAAAAATATAATCAGTAAGTTGGTAGTCGGCATTCGGTTTTGACGGATGAAACACAGAATCACAGAATCACAGTATCACAAAAAAAACGGTATTCGGTATTCAGTATTCGGTCCCGATGGAAGAAACACAGAATCACAGAATCACAAAAAAAACGGTATTCGGTATTCAGTATTCGGTTCCGATGGAAGAATCACAGGATCACAGAATCACAAAAAAAAACGGTATTCGGTATTCGGTTTTGACGTATTGGAGAGAATTAAAAAAGTTTCCACAGAGCGTTGCATTGCGTCTTTGCGAGAAAACAACCTTTGTAGCATTACAATGCGAGAAACCCGAAACCTTTTAACCCGAACCGAGCCGCAGGCGAGCTCACGACCGCAGGGAGTAACCTTTAGCTCACGAGCGAAGCGAGTAAACCCGAAACATTAATCATCAAAGAGCAAGTGTTTTACAGATTTTCCACCTCTGGCAATAAGTTTTAGGGCTTCGATTCCAATTTTGATATGGTCTTCAACAAACTTTTCGGTAACACCCTGATCGCTAGAATCAGTTTTAATTCCAGTAGAAATCATTGGTTGATCACTTACTAACAAGAGTGCTCCTGTAGGAATGCTATTAGCAAAGCCAACGCTAAAAATTGTAGCGGTTTCCATATCTATAGCCATTGCTCTGGTTTTCCGTAAATATTTTTTAAATCTTTCGTCATATTCCCACACTCGTTTGTTTGTTGTAAAAACTGTACCTGTCCAGTAATCGCGTCCATAATCTCTAATAGATGTAGAAACTGCACGTTGCAACATAAAAGCGGGTAAAGCTGGAACTTCTGGGGGCAAATAATCATCGCTTGTGCCTTCACTTCTAATTGCTGCAATAGGAAGAATCAAATCTCCGAGTTTATTTTTTACTTTAAGACCTCCACATTTTCCTAAAAACAATACTGCTTTAGGATTTATTGCACTCAAAAGATCAATAATTGTGGCAGCATTAGGACTGCCTATGCCAAAATTTATTATGCTAATATTATCAGCAGTAGCACTCGACATATTTTTATCATGACCATTAACAGACACCGAGTTGTACTCTGCAAAAAGCTCTACGTACAATTGAAAATTTGTTAAAAGTATATACTCGCCAAACTCGTCAAGTTTCTTGCCTGTGTATCTTGGCAACCAATTGTTTACAATTTCTTGTTTCGTTTTCATAGAATTGTTTTTGCAAAGATAGTAAATTTCAAAATTGTAAAGTGCCATAATCATATAAAAAAAAGCGAACAGAATTCACTGCTCGCTTTTAATAGAGTTAAATTTTTATTACAAAATTTTTATCTGACGTGATAATTTAGCTTCTTCATCTTTAGGAATAACAAGCTTTAAGATGCCTTGTTCGTAGTTTGCGACAATCTTGTCTTTATCAACATTATCGGGCAAACTATATGACTTCTTAAAACTTCCGTAACAAAAACCACGATAATAGTATTTTTGCTCTTTATTTTCGGATTTATCCGCTTTCTCGCTTGAGATTTGCAAAACATTATCGTTTACTTCAATTGTGAAATCTTTTTTCTCCATACCTGGAACTGCAGCTTCTACAACAAACTCCTTATCTGTTTCAAAAACATTAAAGTCTGGTCTGGTAAATAATACTGAATTTTCACTAATCTCTGATGAGTCGTTAAAAAATGCGTCAAATACTGAAGGTAAGTAAGCATTTGGATTTCTTTTAATTAACATAATTTTTCCTCCTATATTTTAGTTATTAATTATTGTTTTCGTATCTGTTAATAACAAATGATATTCCAATGCGTTTTTTTGATAATATTGCCACTTTTACAAATTAAATACTGACATTGTGTCGGCAAAATCACCCCGCAACTGTCATTGTGTCATTTATCCATTGTTTTTATAAAGTTTTTTGCAAATTTTATGCATTAAGTGTGGAAGTAAAGCACAAATTGCGTATTTTTACATTTAATACTTAAAAAGATGAAAAAGAGAATTGCTGCCATATTTTTCTTTACACTATTAAATGTTTGTTCTTTTGCTCAAACTTATCAACTGCCAAATGGAGGTTTTGAGACTTGGGATGGTACAGGAACTAATGACGAGCCTTCATTTTGGAATAGTTTTCCTTCGGCGGTTTGTGATTTATCCGGATTTGCTGCTTTAGGATGTAATTCGGCAACTGCGACTCGCCATCAAAAATCGACAGATACAAGACCAGGTTCAATAGGAAGTTACAGTTGTAGATTATATGCGACCTCGGTATTAGGAATTATTGCAAACGGCACAATTACTACTGGGCAAATTAGAATTGGCAGTACAACACCAACAAGTTCTGAAAACTATAATATAACCAGAGCAACAAATTCAAACTTTAATCAAAAAATCAATGCAAAACCAGATTCAATTGTGTTTTGGGCAAAATTTTTATGTCCATCAGAAACACAATTTGCTAGAATGAATGCAATTATTCATGATAATTATGATTATCGTGATCCAGAAACTTCTAATCCTTCTGCATCTCAACACGTTGTTGGCAATGCTGTTATAAATTTTACCCGTGCAAACCAAAATTGGAAAAGATATGCAGTACCTTTTAATTATAATTTTCCTGCCAATAATCCTCAATATATTTTATTAACTTTCACATCTAATATGGTACAAGGTGTTGGCTCAACAAGTGACCAAATTTTTATTGACGACGTTGAACTAGTTTACAATACAAATTTAAACGCAATACTAGTTGACGGTACATTAATTACTGGTTTTAATCCTGATATAAACGAATATACAATAGATTACAACTGTGGCTCATCGCCTGTGTTTTCTGCTCAAGCATCAAGTTCTAATGCTATTGCTAATATAACACAAGCTAACGGTACAAACACATGTGTGATTGAAGTTAATAATGGCAATCAAGTTAAAACCTACACCATACATATTAATTATTCAAACTTTACCAACTTTTACGATGAGATATGCCAAGGAAAAACTTACAATAATAATGGATTTGAATTAGGGATACAAAATACTGCTGGAACATTTGTTCACAATAAACTTGTATATTCCTCCGAATTTTGCGACAGTATTAATGCTTTGCATCTTACAGTTCATCCTACATTTAAAAATGACACTAATTATATTATGATTTGTGAAATCGGTGGTTATAATTTTTATGGTGATGTTTTAACCGAACCAGGTATTTATGACACTACTCTAATTTCGCAGCATGGTTGCGACAGCATAATAACACTTGAATTAAGTGTTGGTGATTTTTATAGATCATATATTAATGCCTCAATCTGTAAGGGCGAAACATATTCTCAAAATGGTTTCAATCTTTCTACAAGTGCTACCGATACATTGTTTTATACGGCTACTAACGGATGCGATAGCATAGTAATTCTTAATCTTGCAGTAAATCCAACATATACAACAGAATTATTTGATACAATATCGAGGGGAACCATTTATTCTAAAAATAGTTTTGAAATATTTGCAACTAATATTTCTGGAGATTTTATTTTTACCAATACTTTTGAAACAGTATTTGGATGTGATAGTGTTTTAAACCTGCATCTTAACATTCTTGCCGAGCCCGAAGACAGTACCGAAATTAGTTCAACGGATTTTGGTTTTATGTTATATCCCAACCCTGCTTCAGAAGAAATCACATTAATATCTGAAAATCATATTGATAAAACTTTAGATTTTATTATATATGACATATTTGGCAAAATTGTTTTTAGAGGAGTTATTAACAAAGATGAAACAAATATTGAAATCGAAACTTTTGCTCCTGGCATCTACTTCGTTAAAATTTTTGCAAATATTGAGAAAGGAAATTCTATGAAATTCCTTAAATATTAAAATAAAACAAATTACGCAAACCTTGAATATAAACATAAACGATGTACAATAATTAATAATTTATTATATACTATTTATTCAAAGTTTTGACAATAACCTCCCGATATTACTAATAAGGTCATTTAATTTAATACAACATTTTAGTAAAAACAATGCTCATTTTCAGAGCATTTAAAACTTATTAACAATTTTTTACAAAAAAAATACAAATCTTTTTTTTTATGACACTTTTATTATTATTTTTACAACCATTATTTGGAGGGAAGCCGAAAACTCAATTAAAAAATTAGAGTAGGCAAAATTATTAAAATATTACAACTATGGCTGAAGAACAAAAACCTGTTCAAAAAAAAATGATTATGGCATTAATTTGCTGGTTTGCAGGAGTACTTGGGATACACAGATTAATGATGGGTTACAGTAACTGGTGGTTAATGATTATCACTGCTGGCGGTTGTGGCATTTGGGTTTTATATGATCTAATAATGATCTTAACAGACAAGATGCCAATGGCTGATGGAAGACCATTAGAAAAATAATCATCTAGCTTAAAAAAATAGGGATAGATGGTATCCCTATTTTTTTTTGAAAATCACAAAAAAATACAATTATGGAAAACACTAAAAATTGCATTAAATGCGGTGCACAAATTCCTGTTGATGCAATGATATGCCCAGTTTGTGGGGCTAATCAAATGCAACAAACCCAAGAAGCAGAGCAACAACAATTCACGCAACAACCTGCACAACAGCCTATTCAGCAACCAAATCAAGCTCAAGACAATTTAGGAGTTAGCGACAAAGAAAAAAACACTGCACTCATTCTGTGTGTTTTAGCTTATGTTATTCAAATTCATGGAATACATAGATTTTATACAGGTCATATCGGAATTGGAATTATACAACTTCTAACTTGGGGAGGTTGTGGTATATGGACACTTGTTGATCTAATACAAATAGCTTCAGGCAATTTTAAAGATGCAGAAGGAAGATTACTCAAAGCGTAACTCGAACTATTCTAAAAAAACGATTTTAAAAAAAATCATCTTCCCGTATTTAAGGAAGAATTTTATAATAACTGCTGTTGTTGTTTATTACTTTATTGGATTAATATTATATGTATTTGCCGAAATTGACATTCTAATCCCATGTATCTGGTACACACTTTTTGATATTAGATGCCCAGGTTGTGGCTTAACAAGAGCATTTATTCACTTACTTTCATTCGATTTTTCTGCCGCTTGGGATGCAAATCCTCTAATATTTATTGTATTACCAGGTATGAGTTTTTATATTATTAGGGATTTTGTACGGTTTGTAAAAAACAATAAATAGCTAATGGAAATGTTTGATGATAATAATATAATTTTTATTATTGCATTAAGCATTGGTTTTATAGCAATAAGTATATCAGCATTTCTACATTTTAAATGTAAATATAAAATTTCATTATTCATTCTGATATTAGGAGGATTACTCCTTCGTTTAACAATTTCTTCTGATGCTTATCTTCATCCTCACGATGAGAAATATCATGCTTTAGTTGCAAAAAATATGGTTACGCATCCTTTTACCCCCACTTTATACGAAAAACCTGTACATGAGGTAGATTACCGCAACTGGGCAGCAAATCATATATGGTTGCATAAACAACCTGTTCCTTTATGGACAATGGCTCTGAGTATTTCAATATTTGGAACAAATGAGTTTGCCGTAAGATTGCCGTCAATACTGCTTTCAAGTCTTGGAATATGGGTACTTTACCAAATAAGTCTGTTTTTCTTTAATTCTAAAAACCAAAGAACCATTGCATGGTTGTCGGCTTTTCTGTTTGCAATAAATGGACTAATACTTGAACTTACGGGTGGACGTATTGCTACTGATCATTATGATGTATTTTTTATGATTTTTATTCTTATTGCAATCTATTTTACTATTAAATTTGTCCAAACAGAAAAACCAATTTATAACATCATAACTGGATTTTTTATTGGTCTGGCAGTGCTCACAAAATGGCTTCCTGCTTTTATTGTTATTGCATTGTGGTTAATACTTATCTATGATACCCAAAAGTTTAAATTTAAAACAATAGTTTTAAATTTGATTTTGCTATTTTCTGTTACCCTGATTGTATTTCTGCCTTGGCAAATTTACATTTTTACAGCATTCCCAACCGAAGCAGCATATACATCGTCATTTAACTTGAGGCATTTAACCGAAGTTTTGGATGAACAAACTGGTGCTATTTATTATTATCTATTGCGCATGGGCACAAATTACGGTGAACTTATTTATCTGCCTTTAGTTTTTCTAATGGTTTATATTTTAAAAAATTATCGTGATTATAAAAAACTATCCTTGGCAGTCTGGATTTTTATTCCACTGATATTTTTCTCTGTTGCAAAAACCAAAATGCAGGCTTATATTTTATTTATCGCTCCAGCCCTCTTTATGATTACAGCTTGGTTTTGGTCTAGTATCAAAGATGTAAAAATGAAAGGATTTAACAAATATATAAAATATCTTGTTCTAGGACTTGTAATTATACTCCCACTAAGATATTCTATAGAAAGAATTAAACCGTTTTCTGATATAGACAGAAAACCAATATGGGTTTCAAATCTAAAAAGCATCGACAAAACTGGTATTCCCGAAAAATCAGTACTATTTAATTTCCCCTACCCGATTGAGGCAATGTTTTATACTGATTTTACTGCTTACTCATTGTTACCTTCATTAATAGAACTTGAAAAGTTTTATGCTGATGAGTATAATGTTTTTATACACCTTAAAGATAATGTACCACCTGAAATTCTGAATAATAGCAAATTCAAATGTATTAAAATAGAGTAAATAATTCAAGAATCATCTATTAGTAAATTTGATATTATTATTGTTGTTACAATGTTATTTATATCTTTAGCGGGAATCTTTAATTAAAACATTTATGAACAAAATAATCCAAATAATCGCAGTAATAATCGCATTTTTAAGTTTATCAAACATCACAATTAGTCAAACTTCAAATGGATATCTTGAAGCGAAAAATCATATTGTAAGATTACATGATAGCTCAATTTTGTTGGTGCGTTTACAAACAAAAGAACACTCATTACAAATATATAGAAATGCTAGTCGGCATAAGTTTGCTGACAAAAAAGAACTTGGGCAAAAGACCCTTAATCAACAGATAGTTAATGCTTTTAGAAAGAATTTTAATTTTTGTGAAGTATATTTTTTCTATTCTAACGAATCGTCAAACATAATAGAACAAAAATTTCACGAAACTATATTCCTTAATGATAGTTTGCAGAAAACCCCGTCAATTAAGCCAAATTTTGAAGATCATTACTATTATATCGCCGAATTTAAAACAATTACCTCTGAAACAGGGATTCAAGGTTTAATAATTATGGATAGCGAATTTAAGCAGCTCGATAAACCATTTCCATATTATGCTAAAAATCCATTTTTTGCTTCAAAATCAAAATTTGCTTTTACTACAGTTAAAAGATTTAATGAAAATTTACATAATTATTACAATAGCTGTAAATAGTGTCCAAAAATGTTACTATTCATTAAAACTACACAAAAAACAGGGGGTAGAAACTAGTATTTGTAAAATTTATTTTTCTGGAGCTAAAGATTGTAACTCTATTACAAAAGTTTCAATTTGAGCATCAGTAAAACCTTTTTCTTTTGCAGCCGATTCTAATGTACCCCAAATTGGTTCGCCGCAAATAATACAGCGTATTCCTTTTTCCGACAAATACTTCATAGATTGTGGAATCTCGTCAATTAAAATATCAATACTTATATCTTTTGTAATTTTCATCATGTTGCAGTTTAATTGTTTAACCAACCCGTGATAGAAAAGTTCATATTATATGATTGTTTGTTTTTTTAAACCCTTATTTTAAACCTGAGTTCGGCATAATTTTTAAAGTTCAGATTGATGTAAAATTTGAACAACACTCGGATTACAAATAAAGCCAAATGAGCAGATTTAAAACAGTTTATGTCCTCTGGACAAAATGAAAACTATATTATGGTTGTTTTTTATTGACATTGAAGTCCTACGGACTACAAAACAA
>JAQVOR010000070.1:0-6403 GCA_028702535.1 Bacteroidales bacterium | reverse complement strand
CTATATTATGGTTGTTTTTTATTGACATTGAAGTCCTACGGACTACAAAACAAAAATCAGTTGTTAAAAGTTTTAGATTTAAAAACTATTTTGTTTGTCCGGAGAACATATATGTCAATAAAAAAAAATACTCCTTAGAACATTTTGCCCGTAGGGCATAAACAATTAAAATTACTCTTTACTCAATCGATTTAAAGATATATCGTTCATCAAAATCAACTTCTTATTCTTTTAAGAACTTAGATACTCTTACCGAAAATTATTTATAAAAGACATTTAATCAGCATTACCATTTTTTCCAGTGTACATTTTCGGGTTTCCACTTATCTTTTGGTTTGTCCTCCCCTGTTGGCACGCCAATTGGGATTACATTTAATGGTCTTATATTATCGGGCAAACCAAGTATTTTAATTACTGGGTTCATTCTTTCCTGATATGGGAATGTGGCAGTCCAGACCGCACCAAGTTTAAGAGCTTCTACAGCGAGTAAAATATTTTGGGTTGCAGCAGAACAATCTTGTACCCAGTAAGCACTATCAACTTCTGTTGCAGCTTTATTCATATCACCACAAACAACAATTGCAGCTTGTGCTTGCAGAAGCATTTTAGCATAAGGTAATGCTTTTGCTAAGTCATCTAATTTTTGTCGCTCTGTTACAACAACAAACGCCCATGGTTGCAAATTACGAGCACTTGGGGCTGCCATACCAGCTTTTACAATAGTTTCTAATTGCTCTTTTGTTACTGGCTCGTCAGTAAAATTACGAACTGATTTGCGATTATGTATTACTTCGAGTGCATTATTCATAATAATAGTTTCATTATTTGTTTTGACTTCTGTTGCATTATCGGGCTTTACAAAATTAAAATAGATTAAAACCAATATTGTTAATCCAAAAATAATATTTAATAAAAGCGATACGCTAATTTTTTTTGATTCTACTTTATTTGATTTTACGTACAATAGACTTATTAAACCACCAGTTGGACAAAAGAATCGACACCAAGGTTTATTTATAAATATTGATAAAAACAACATAACCAAGGCTAATATTAGTGTTGATGCGGAAGCAAATTTGTAACTAAAAGCAGAAAATGGTTCAAAATCCTCTAAACTAAAATCAACAGCTACAACCAACATAACAAAAAGTATAAATAAAACTAAAAATCTAATTTTAGTCAACAGTTTTCGTAAAGTTTGGCTAAAAGTTATTTTCCGTTTATTAAGTTTGCCTATAAGTTCTTGAGCTGCTCCAAATGGGCAAACAAACTGACAATAAAATGCCTTATTTGTTGTCAATGGTAATAAAATTGTTAATATCAGGACAACAATTAAAAAGATGTGAGGCCAAATTTTAACCCCTCCTATTAACCATTTGTCAAATAAAGCAAGGCTAAGAAAATCGCCTTGCCAAAATCCGAGAATCCCAACAGAGGCAATAAGCAAGAAAATCCTAAATCTATTAGTTTTTTGGGGCATCAAGAAACTATATACGGCAAATATCAAAAATAAAAATGATGCTATAATTCCAAGAATGTTTACCCAATTCATTTTTGATTTATTGGATTCAATTTTAGTAAAAATCGACAATCGTTGATTGCATGATTCGATAATCGCTTTACTTGTGTATGTTGCTCCACTAATAGCATCTATGTTTGTTTTAATAGCCTCTTCGGCAGTAAGACCATTCCACGTTTCAAAGAATTTTATGTCATTAAGTTGCTTTGTCCACTTTATGGTTTCAGAGTTTTCTAATAGAACAAGTTCTCTTATTTTATTATTTGGATTAAAAACAATTGCAAAAGGCACACATCCCCCATAACCTTTAATGTCTTTACAATATGGCATTGTAAGCAATACCGAACAAGCAAGCTTGTTTTTCGAGTTGTACAAGTAATAGCAATCCGTAATAGTATCGTGTTTGAAATATGAAAAGTCTTGGCATACTTCGGTAAAAAATGCGGTTTGTTCTGTTAATACAACGGTCTGATTTTGAGGACTTTCTGGGTTATTAAAAATATCGTGATCAAAAATCCGTCCTGATGTAAGAACAACTACAGCCAATCCTACTATTATAATAAATATTTTTAAAATTTTGTTTGTGTTAACCATTTTTGTTCCGTTTTAAATAATGAAAATACACGGTTTTTTATGAAGATTGGGTTTCATTTTTGCCCAATCAGATATTTTTCTAGTTTCAATCATTTCGTCCTCGCAAGTAATATTTACAGCAATGCAAAGATAATTATTTGGATTTAAACTACTAATAATATCGTCTAACATTTTATTATTACGATAAGGTGTGTCCATAAATATTTGAGATTGTCCTTCTTTTTGAGATTTATACTCTAATTCACGGAGTTTTCGTATTTTAGCACTACTATCAACAGGCAAATATCCATTAAAAGCAAAATTTTGACCATTTAGACCCGATGCCATTAAGGCAAGAAAAATTGAAGATGGCCCTGTAATAGGAACAACTTTAATATTCTTTTGATGAGCCATTTTAACGATTATACTGCCTGGGTCGGCTATGCAAGGCAAACCCGCTTCACTTAATAAACCAACATTATTACCTTTTTTGCAAACATCTAAGTATGTTGATATCTCTGCATCATCAATATGCTTATTTAATTCATAAAAATGCAAATCATCAATAATTATATTTTTGCTTAATTTTCGTAAATATCTACGTGCATTTCGAATATCCTCAACTATAAAGTGTTGCAAACTCTCAACAATCTTTGTTAAACCCTCTGGCATAACTAATTTAGGATCAATATCTCCAATTATATTAGGAATTAAATACAATTTTGGTTTACTATAAATCATGCAAATACGTGTTTTTGCAAAACTAAACATTTTTTCTTTACTATAAAATGATAATAAAAAGGATTTTGATAATTGAAAATTAGAATTAAAAATTATTGTTGTCCGATAAAACTATTTTAAAACTCATGCAAGATTTGAAACGTCTCGTCCACTTCGACAGTCCATTAGTTCAACGCCTACTGGACTTCTAAAACGCTAATTATTAAACTATTACCAATACTACATCTATTGGACTAATGCTTTAGACGGCGTGTCGAATGCGTTGTTTTACAACGCATTACACCGTCTATGAGACAGACGCTGCTAGGCATTAATATTGGTAACAAAACCAAATCAATAAAGTTAGAAATCTCATAGAGACGATACATAATTTTTATATTTTTATCGGACACAGATGATTAAAAAACAAAAAATACATTAAATATTTACTAAGCTAAATTAAAATATTCGGATAAATAGCCATAAAAGCTCGAAATAATAAGTAAATTTGTACAAAAGTTTTTATTTTGGAAGCAATTATTTTAGGCAGTGGCACATCACAAGGAGTTCCCGTAATCGGGTGTAAATGTGATGTATGTAAATCACGCAATCCTAAAGACAATCGATTACGAGCTTCGTTACTTCTTAAAATCAACAATACAAATATCCTTATTGATGCTGGTCCTGACTTTAGGCAACAAATGTTAAGAGAAAAAGTAGAGAGTCTTGATGCAATTAT
Organism: Bacteroidales bacterium; assembly: GCA_028702535.1. Lineage (GTDB taxonomy): Bacteria > Bacteroidota > Bacteroidia > Bacteroidales > ML635J-15 > Bact-19. The sequence continues at coordinate 2,852 of JAQVOR010000070.1, read as the reverse complement.
TTTCACTCACGAACACAAAGATCATATTGCAGGATTAGACGATGTTAGAGCGTTTAATTTCAGCACCAAACAACCAATGGAAATTTTCGCCGAGCGAAGAGTACAAACTGCTTTACGAAACGATTACTCTTATGTTTTTTCAGGTTCAAATTACCCTGGCATTCCGCGTTTAAACCTTAATACAATTGACGAAGAGGCTTTTTTTATTAAGGATATTAAAATAACCCCAATTAGAGCAATGCATTATAATTTACCTATTTTAGGATTTAGAATTGGTAATCTTACATATATTACTGATGCGAATTATATTTCAGAAGAAGAAAAACTTAAAATAATAGGCTCTAAAACTTTAATTATTAACGCATTACGTAAAGAAAAGCATATAGCACATTTCTCTTTAGATGAAGCTCTAAAAATTGTAAACGAATGTAGCCCCCGCAAAGCCTATTTTACGCATATTGCTCATCAAATGGGGCTTCATAACGAGATTAATACACTCCTCCCCGATTTTACAGAACTCGCTCATGATGGTCTTAGTATTAAATTTGACATATAAAACCATTGATAATCCCATTTAATTGATTATATTGAATAACTAATTTGTCTCACATTAAATATTTATTTTTGGGCAATAATATAGCTTTTTGATAGCTCTAAGGGATTGTTGCATTTATTTTATGGTTATTAACAAAACTATTTATAAATTTGTGCAATAATAAAAATTTATAATTATGAAGAAAAATTTGTTTTTAATCAGTTTAATTAGCTTTTCTTTCATGGCTTTGAGTGTATTAGCACAAGAAACAGAGGAAAAGAAGGAAGTTTATCAGTTTACAATGGAAAAACAAGTTCCTGTAACATCAGTAAAAGACCAATATAGAGCTGGCACATGCTGGAGTTACAGCGGTTTAGGATTTGTTGAAGCAGAATTATTGAGACTTGACAAAGGTAATTTTGACTTATCAGACCTTTTTATAGTTCGTAAAGTTTATGAACACAAAGCCGAAAAATATGTAAGAATGCATGGGGAAACCAATTTTAGTGGTGGTGGAGCTTTTCATGATGTGTTTTGGGTAATTGATAATTTTGGAATTGTTCCCGAAGTTAATTATCTAGGTTTAGAATATGGAGAAGATAATCACGTACACGGCGAACTTGACGCAGTGTTAAAAGCCTATGTTGATGCAGTGATAAAAAACCCAAATAAGAAACTCAGTACAGCATGGTTCAAAGGATATAAAGGAATTTTAGATGCGTATCTTGGCGAAGTTCCTGAAAAATTCAATATTGAAGGAAAAGAATATACCCCAATGTCTTTCGCTAAGCAACTTAATTTTAATTCTGATAATTATATAAATTTATCATCATACACTCACCATCCTTTTTATAAATCTTTTATTCTCGAAATACCTGACAACTGGTTATGGGGAAAATCATATAACTTGCCTATTGACGAGTTAATGGAGGTTCTTGATAATGCAATTGACAATGGGTATTGTGCTGCTTGGGGATCGGATGTTAGCGAAAAAGGCTTTAAATGGACAAAAGGTGTTGCTATTGTACCTGCAGAAGCACGTCCAGATCTTGATGGACTTGAAAGAGCAAAATGGGAAGAGTTATCTAAAAAAGAAAAAGACGATCTACTATATAAATTTGAGAAACCAGTAAGCGAAAAAGAAATTACTCAAGAAATGAGACAAATCGCTTTTGATAATTATCAAACTACTGATGACCATGGTATGCTTATCGCAGGTAGAGCTAAAGACCAAAATGGAATTAAATATTATTACGTCAAAAATTCATGGAATACTAATAATATATATGATGGGTATTTTTATGCTTCTGAAAGCTTTGTTAAATACAAAACTATGAATATTGTTGTTCATAAAGATGCAATTCCAAAAAATATTGCTAAAAAACTTAATCTAAAATAGACTTAAAGTATTGTATTTTAAACATTTTAAAGCCGCAAAAAAAGCGGCTTTTTTATTTAAACTGTTTATAACTATTAATCATTTCTTTCGTTTTTTTATTACAAATCAACTAAATTTGCAAAAACATAATAATTATGAAAGCACTTATTATATACGCAAACTACAAAGAAGAAAGTTTTACTGGAGCCATTAAAGACACTTTGGCTGAGACATTTCATAAAAACGGACACGAAGTTGTTATCAGAGATCTTTATGAAATAAAATTTAATCCAGTACTTAGTAAAAAAGACCTCGAATCTATTGATAATGAGATATTCCCAGTCGATATTATGAATGAACAAAAATTTATTCAGTGGGCAGATCTTATTTGTTTTGTATATCCTATTTGGTGGTCGGGAATGCCAGCTATTCTTAAAGGATATATCGAAAGAGTTTTTGTGCAAGGATATGCGTTTGAATTCGATAAAAATACTGCAATACCAAAACTAATAGATAAAAAAATTATCATATTTAATACAACAGGATCAAAAGATGTATTAAAAGATCAAAAAAGAATAGACGCATTAAACACAATAACGCACGATTGCATTTTTGGATTCTGTGGAATGAAAGTAATCGAGCATAAATATTTTACTGCTGTTTCTAAAGCTAATGAAAAAGATAAACAAATTATTTTTGATGAAGTGCGACAAATTGCATCGCAGGTTTTATAAACAATATTAACGGCTAAGATAATTGAGACTTGACTATTCCTGACTTTTTCCTGACGGCGCAGCCTCCTGACGGCGCAGCCTCCTGACCATTTATGACACTGCCAACTTTAGCTCACTCCCCACTTTTCACTCTTCACTCTTCAGTCCGCACTCCCCACTCCGCACTCCCCACTCCGCCCTCCCCACTCCCCACTGCGCTCTCCCC
>JAQVOR010000069.1 GCA_028702535.1 Bacteroidales bacterium | reverse complement strand
ATGCTTGGACATTATGAAACCGATGGTTATGATGATACAGTAAATGAAGGGGTTGCTAAAGTAAAAGCTTTCATTTCCTCGATGGCTAAAGATCCTGAGAGTAAAATGCTAGTAGATGGCATTTTACAGTTATTGTCGAAGGACTCTAAAGGCAACATTAAAGCTAGTAGAGTTATTCAGCTTAAAAAGATGGCAAACGAAAGTCAAGATGAGTTGTTTATTGAAGGTGTGCAAATTATCGAAGATGCGTATCGACCTGAGATTAGTAAGTCCTTTATTCGTGCCGAAAGCCGCAAAGAAGGCGAAGCGTGGGAAAATGTACCATTAGGAATAACAGAAGCATAAAAGATGACTTTATTACAACAAAAAATGGCTGATTCAAATGCTAGGAGATTAGCAAAATCTCCTAGCAAAAAGCCTAATAGAATAGGAACGTTTGTATATGTCGCTGGAGTAGTAGGCGATCTTACCGATGATACATATTATTACGAAGTTTTAAGGAAGTTCGCTAAGCGTGAACGCCAGCTTCGTAAATTAGGATATTCGGTCATTAACCCAATGACATTAGTTAAGCGTGGTACTCCTTGGCACGAAGCAATGAAAAAGTGTATCATAGCTATGTGTAAATGCTCATTCATTTCACCTCTCCCTGATGTAACAAAATCAAAAGGTGCAATGATAGAAATGCAATTAGCTGAGCATTTAAAAATTACAATTTTAATTCCATCAAAAATTAATTAATAATAAGTATTATGAAAAAACAAAAGCAAAGTATTTTTAAAAAGGTAAAAAAGTGGTTTAAAATCATTTTCATTTTGCCGTTTGCAATAATATCATTTAGTGTAGGTGTAGTAATTTTAAAGACATCCTATATTTTTGCAATTCTTAGTCATGTTATAAAGGGCATTGCTGCACTACTTATGATTGAACCTTATAGTTTTAAAAGCAATCTTAAAGTAGCTCTTAGTGAATGTAAAGAAATGTGGTCTAATTATATTTAGAATTATGTACAAAAATACAATACACCGGGCAATTAAAGTTGCCGAAATTGTAAATGAGCATTATGAGCCAGAACGCTTAGATAGATGTAAATTGTGGGTGTATCGGAACTATGTTAATAAAATATATCCTATGTCCGAGCGTACATTCTTCAGAATGTTAAAAATAGCAAAACAACATGACAAAAAAGCAAAGCAATAGTACAGTCTGGCATGGCGAACGTTTAAATACGTTAATTAAATTTTACCCAGAGACAAAAAACACAGAACTTGCTGTAATGTTAGGAGTCAGCGAATATGCAATAAGAATGGCAGGCTTCAAATTTAAACTTAAAAAAAGCGATGATTATTTAAAGCACGCACGCAAAAAAACGCAGTTTCGCAAAGGAAATATTCCAGCAAATAAAGGACAGAAAATGCCCTCTGAATTGCGTGCAAAAGTCGAGCATACATTTTTTAAAAAAGGACATACACCATTCAATTACAGACCTGTAGGCAGCGAACGAGTAACAGTTGACGGATATGTGGAGGTTAAGACAAACGACCCGAACATTTGGGCATTAAAACACCGTAGAGTTTGGGAAACGAATCATGGAAAGATAGCTAAGGGTTTTAACGTTCAGTTTAAGGACAAAAACAGGCAGAATTGCGACATTTCTAATCTTTATATTATTAAACGAGATAAGCAAATTTTGCAAAACTCTATTATGCGTTACGCTCCAGAACTACGTAAATCAATGAAACTAATAAGCAAATTAAACCGAAAAATTAAAGAAAATGAATAAAATTAGTATAGATGCACTAAATATGCACCTTTTCGAGACAATCGAAATGTTAAAGAACAATTCAGATCCGCAAGCTTCTGATAACGAAAAAATATCAATACAAAATGCAAAAGCAATTACTGAAGCTGGTCGCATAATTATTGAAGGTTATAAAGTTAAAGTGCAGGCGATGAATATTGTGGTAAATAATAAGACTGGACAGGCTCTACAAATTGCAGAGGCTGCTGGCATAGTTGATAATGACAAAAACGAATAGTTATGGAAAATGAAATAATGGATATTGATAAATTGCTCAAAATAGCAAAAGACATAGCTGCAGATGCTGAATATACAGTAAAAAATGCACGTAAACCAGGAAAAATAAAAGCATCTAAATATGTGGCAAAAACTTGGAATTCAATCACACACTATTTAGAAGAGTTAAAACTTAAAAGAGATACGAACATGAGACCTCAATTTAAGCATATAACATTTAAAGATATAGCAGACTTTCGACACTGGCTTGATAAAAATACTCACATAGAAATATTACTTAAAGACAATGGACTGGACTTAACCAAATTCTGGGTTCACGAAAGTGGAGAAATTATACATGCTAATGCTCACTCAACTATATATAACGGGTTGTTTATTGATGTAGAAAAACTTATAGAGGGATGCCCTATAAGAGTATGGAAAGAACAACCTAACGAATATGTAGCTTTAGAAGAGCTTGTAGTTGAACATATTTATAGAAAGGAGATACAGACATGATACTCGGATTTAAGAAACAATTTGTAGAACCGTACACAACAAACAGAAAAAAACATAGCCTAAAGAAACAGAAAAAGATATAAATCAATTAAAATTAAACTTATATTTAAAAAATGGACAGATATTACGCAGAAATAAAAAAAGGAGTAGCGACTATTATAGACAGTAGTCCAGCGGTTAAATATCATAATGAAGTTTGTACTGTTTACACAAAAACAAGTGCTTTACACCCTTCTAAATTAGTTGAAATTCTTAATAAATTTGACCGAATAGAGAAACTCCCTCGATCAGCAACAAAAAAAGATATATTGCAAATAATAAACTTATAAAAATTACATTTTAATCAATTAAACAAATATTATGAAGACAGAATTTAAACAAGTTGACGGATTTTTAACATTTAAAGCAACGGCTTTTGATGCTAATGAAAAAGCATTATTGAAAGAACTTTTTCAAATGGAGATACCCGGTTATGAACATGCTTTTGTGTGCGATTATGATGATAGTAGTACCTTTGAAATGAAATATGTACCGATTATCTCAACAAACAATCTTTTACGAGAAGTTGCATATTATGGTATAGAACTAAGCACAGACATGTCTAATTATGTTATAGCTGGATTTAACAAGACTTTATATATATCTCATTCTATGAGTACAGGCAATGTATCTCAGCAACAATACCGTATTATCGACAATGCTACGCAATTAATAACAGAAGAGGGTGTACTGTCTAATATATATGAGTTGAGACCTTTACTTAAAGATATAATGACGATGGGTCAAAGTAGTCAAAACCTATTATAGATAAAAAATGGAAAATAACATTGTAAAATTGCAATAAAAAAAAGCCTGTGCAGATCTGCACAGGCTTTTTTTTATTGCTCAACCCAATAGTTGTCCTCCTCAAACTCTTCTTCATAAGATGTTGCAAAGTCAATGGTTCTAATCCGTAAACCAATATCCCCTCTATTTTGCGAACTGGCTCTAACTCTAATAAGTGGCTGGCAGTACGTAGGATGCCAATTGTGTAGAGCTCTGACAACATTGTTTTCCACATCAAAATAATTGAGAGCCTTTTCTATTACTTCTACAGGTGCTCCCTCATAGCTTTGCGTAAATGGTGCTACAAGTAGCCTAATGCGAACAGTTACATTCGCAAATTGATTACTTTCGCTTTCTCCTTCATATTCTGAATTAGAAAAATCAATCAGTAAAGCTGGGAACAAAACATTAGGTCTCCATTTATCAATTACATCTTGTCCAAAATCTTGCTCAATCCAATTTATTTCAGGTACTTTGGCTTTAATTCTTTCCATTATGTCTATGTATAGACTTGCATAAAATGACTCCATTTAATTGTAATTTAATTGTTATTGAAAATCTGTTTAAACTCTCTTTTAATATTACGTGTAATTGCGTTATTTAATACTGGACTTGGACTTGTAGCAGTTGGGAAAAACTGTCGCCGAGGCATTTTAAAACTCAGGCGTCTAGTGTGTGAATTTACAACACTCTGTCTTACTTTTACAAGCTTACCACCTTGCATACGCGTATGTGCTTTTCTTGTATAAGCTCCAACATTTTGAACAGCGTTTATATAACTACCCTCATTATGTGCTTTCGCATAAGGCATTGTGTTGCGTAATGTAACGGAACCTGCTCCAGTAGTAACGTAATAAGAAGCTGCCCTCAAATGCCCTTTCTTTATCAGTGTAGAACCTTTTAATTTGTCGCTTTTAGACCATTGTTGAAAAGATTTTCCTTGCCAACCTTGTGCTCTAAAATTGCCATTGATAAAACGTAAAGCAGTATTTCCAGCTTCTGCTGGGAAACGTGAATTAGCATAACTCGCAATAAGCTTTGCTTTGCGGTCTATATCTGCTAAAAATTGCTGTTCGTTCATTTTTATTTGACAATTTAATTAAAATGCACTATCTTTGTATTGTATTCATCAAGACGTCTGATCAGCGTGCCCTTGATAATATATTAAATGAGTTGCATTTATGTGACTCATTTTTTATGTAATAAAACTCCCATTCTAGTCTTAAATCCTGTTTTATCAAGCACGAATGCGGTTGTAACAATATTATTTTCAACAAGTACCAGTATTGTTTTATTCGTATAGTACTTGATATAATGTGTTGTCAAAGGCTTAGGGGCATTTTTTTTAAGAACACTCCAAACTTCATTTGGATTACTTACTGTTTCAAACGCATTGCCAGCAAACTCATATCTTAGTAAATCTTTTTTTCGTGTTATAATGTGATTTTTAAAACTTTTAGGAAATAAGACTGCAGTTCCTGTTGCATCTGTAAGCGTAATGCCGTCTTTTGTATTTACCATTTTATCATAAAAATCCTCAAACTCTTGGGCTGAATTAAACTTTAATGCAGGCACTTTACCAGAGCGAGCTTGTGCCTTTGCTAATGGTTCTAATCCGTAAGCTTTCCAACTTAAATCTTTCACTCCTTTTTTAAAATATGGATGTCCTTTTTCAAAAATCACTTTTGAAGTTCCCACATTATTGTCAAAAATTGTATTTTTAACCATACCACCAACTACCTTCTCATCAGCTTGCGCATTACTCTCTTTATATTTCGATGCTATTCCAGGAATAACAGTGCAACGGCAATTCCATTCAATAGGTGGATATAGCTTATTCCAAATTTGATGATTCTTAGGATAGGTCATTCCATCAAGTTTTTGGTGTGATGCTCTAACTTGTCCATCACCGATTGTCGAAAACTCTAAATATTCGGCATCAATTGAATCCCACTTATGAGCCATTATTGCCGATTGCTTAGCGGTAGTATATTCTGTCTCTAAATAGTTTTCGTTAAAGAGTTTGCCTTTAGCTTTTACTCGCTTCAGAAACTCGTTATATGATAGTAGTTCTTTTGTTTTTTTATCATACATCATGTTTCTAAATTCAAGCTGTTCTGTTAATGATTTTGCAGCCGAAAATTGATATATGTTCCTGGTCAAATATGATTTGAGAATATTACGAGAATCATCATAGTTAAATGATGTACCTCCCAATCCAGCATCAACTGCCACTAATAGGCTATTTGCGGTTTGATTGTACAAATCTGGGTGTATTTGTCCATGCGCCAGTTTATCGGCTAATAAGTCACGTGCAATGCTCTCATAAATACTATTCCATACAGAACTATCTGCTAGGTCGCACAAATGCGTTGAGCAACCACAAGTTTTAGCATAATAATCATTTAGACTGATTGTGTCCAAAAAAAAAAGGTCAAGTAAATCGGCTAATTTGTTTTTATTTTTAAGCTTTATATCTTTTTCTTTAGGCTTAGGTTCAGGTTTAGGTTCTGGCGGTTGATTCGCTTGAGCCAATATTTCTGCTCGTGCTTTAGCATCAGCTTCAAGTTTAATCTTTTGTTCAGCTTTTAACTCGTTATAATTGTCAGGTTTTGGAATACCATAAGTTGCGTACCAATAATCATCAGCCACTGGAACTTTTGCCGAAACTCTATCATCAATTTCAAGCTTAGTTTTAAGACTATCTAAATCTAATTCCATTTCATACTCAAATCGTCCACCTTCTACAGGATAGCCATACCATTTTAGCATCTGAATAAAGAAATCAGAGTTTAGCATGTTTTGAACATATCGCAAATCACTCTTAGTAATTTCGAGTTGTTGTTTACTATGCTCTTTTGATTGTGCATAACCAGAACTTGAACTTGATGTTGTAGTCTCTGTATTACCAAGAATAGCAATAGACATTTCAGAGTTACAAACAGATATTAGTTTTGTTTGTAAATCGCCATTTGCATTTGAGGCTTTGCCATCGAGCATTTCAAAATCTGCTTGTCGAGGAATTTTCATTGCTAAGCTAGAGCCAGATTCAGCCAAAACTTTATCTAACTCGTTTTTTGTTGCCGTATCATTAGCATCATACTTGATAATCCTTACAGGCTGTCCAAAAATCTCAACATATTGCGCATAATCGCCAAAGCCATTGCGTTTATAAAGAGCATACATAGAGCATTGTAACAACTGCCCTAAATCTTTTTTCTCACCCATAACCCAAACAAAAGGTAAATCATCAATTGGAATTCCTGTATTGGAATATTGCGACTTAGAAATTACACTGGCTTCTGGTCTAATATGTTTTCTTGGGACTTCAACCCAATCAAATTTTTCGCCAATTATAAATTCAACTCCAGAGCATCCCCAGAGTTTTGTTTCAATAATCAGTTCAATAAGTTTGTTGAATTTATTGGATTCAATCAGAGGTTCTAAAGCATCAATTTGTTGTTTGTCTTTATTAACAAATTTTAAATTTTTATTTAAAACAGCATCAATCCGTTTACGAATGATACCCGATAAATGTCCGTCAATAGATTTAACATCGTGATATAAATCATATAAAAGATGTCTGTTTGGCAATGTTATACTTTCGGCTCTTAATATCGCCGATTTTAAAGAACCGATGTCTTTACTATTCCTATCTGGAGACGATAATGTCAAATCATAAACGATTACATTTTGTTCGCCTTTTTTTGGTTTTGTTACTTTTACATTTTTCATGTTAAAAACTATTTGATCGTTTTATATTGGAATAATAATTCACACCAGTACCAGGATTATTTTCGCCAGCTTCAGTAGGCAAATATGGGAGTACTGGATCTACAAGTCCATTTTTCAAATCATCTAACCAAGCAATAGCATCTTCGTACGCAATTCTAAAGAGTTCAAGATTTACATTTGCATTTGCTAATTTAACGATGTACCAAGTTGCTATAACTTTTACAAGTTTCTTGACAAGCTCATCAGGATGTGTTGGCTCTATATCTGCAGTGCCAAAAATAGCATCAAGGTCATATTTACGCATATACGACTTTACGAGCGATTCGGCAGCCATTATTTGAATTTCGGCACTATCTGCATCATCGCGTATTATTTGACCAATAATCTCTGGATAAAGTTCTGTTTTACCAATATCTTCTATACTTACAAGCATATTCTAATTTTTAAAAGCGTTTATTATTAGTGCGTTTTATTGATTCTCCCATTCCAACCGCTCTAGCTACTTCTTGGTTTTTCAAGATATAGACTCCGCCTTCCACACAATCGGGTCCGTCCATTCGCTTTTGTTTTCTGGAGAAATTCTCAAATTGAGCTTTTAGTCTTTGCATGTGTGGGTTTTCTTTTTCCTTTTCGTTTAGTATCATGTGACCTAATCTATGCAGTGGTTCTAAAGTTCCTTCTATACGTCCATATTTCTCAGGCTTTAATCTAGTGTCTGGAGTAATAGGTAAGAATATTCCAAGTTCACGAGCCTTTGTATATATAAGAGGCATAAGTACTTGTTCATAAAATGGATCTTGTAAAGTATTGTTTTCAATAAAAACTCTTACATCAATCTTTTTGGACAAACAATATACATAGCATTCAAACATTGCATCAACAAACTTGGCATTGCTCATTGTATCTAAAAAGAATTTTTTAATGAAAAAGTCAAATCCTTTTTTTGCAATTACGCCAACAGCTTTATATGAGCCTTGCGTAACATCTTTATTACTAGTTGCAGGGTCGGCATAAATTATTACATCACATGATTTTAAGTTTGGAATAGATCCAAACTGTATGTCTCGGAATGTATTAGATCCATCCATTGGATTGTTAAAGTATTCCTTTTGAGCCGATTCATAACTGATTGTAGATAAAACTCTATCAATTGCCTTTTCGCTGTTTTTAGTCGGCCATGTAGATTTTCCGTCTTTACCTCTGATGTTAATTACTTCAAACTTATCGGCTTTTTCTCCAAGCTTATTGACAGCACAATCATTATGAATGATGTTTCCGTTAACTAAAATTCGGGTTGGCTCAGAAATAGATCTAGTCGCAATTAAAGCTTGTTCAATCCAGCTAACTTTATTGTGCATTGTATCCTCATTTCGACATTCAACATCTGTATCAATATCATCAATAAGAATAAAGTCTGGTCTAACATTGTCTTTTCTAGTTCCACGAGGCGACTCACCCCAACCTAGAGATCTAAATGCACAGCCTTGACGAGTTGTAAATTCTTTGCTTGTCCAAGATCCTAATTTCTCCTGAGTGCCATAATCATTTATAAGTCTGTTATTTGCCTCAAAGAATGATTTGATTGGAAGGAGTAATCGTTCTGCATTATCACCAGAGTTACTGACAACTAAAACATTTTGTATCTCACCTGTCATTGCAAGATATGTAATTTCCATCATAGATCTTGCAGTCTTCGCCAACTCGCGCGACCACGCTCTCACTTCGAACCATTCGGGATTTTGCAACAAACGTTTAGTTGCTCTTCTTTGAAATAGTGCAGGCTCAGCAGTACAATAATGAGGATAATAGTATTTAAACCATTCTTCTGGCTTAGCCTCTAATCTTTTTATTCTCTTTTTTTTGTCTGATTGAGACTCATTTAAGTCGATAGGTGTTGACTTAGCAAAATTGTCTTTAAATGTTTGCCAAAGCCTATAATAGTCGTTAATATTTGCAGTGCCTATTCTTTGCCCCATTTCTGTTTTTGTACTAGCATGTTAATAAATGAGTCGTAATATTCCACAACATCTTTTGCTAAATTATTGTCAATTTCTCTAATAAAGTTGCAAAAGTCTTGACCAAGCATAATTGCTTCTCCAATGCTATATTTTGTTTCCAAAGCTTTTATGTCACTTATTAACTTTCTCCTAGCATCAGCTTCTTTTGAAGAAGCTATTTTAGGACCTTCAGTTTTATCCTTAATCATCTGATTAAACATTTCGAGCTCTTGGTATAAGTCAGCTAATAAAGCTGGGCGCGAAGTACTTAGGTTTGTTCTAACTTTCTTCCAGTTGTATCTTACAACCCAGCGGCTTATTGTCTGTTCGCTAACGCCCACTTTCTCAGCAATCTCTTTTTGAGAATAATCTTGATTAAATAAGATTTGTGCTATTTCTTTCTTATGGTTGCCCTGTCTTTTTGACATGTTATATAGTGTTTGTATCTATGCAAAAATAGGTATCCTGTAATGCAAAAGAAAATAAGTATGTCATTTTGTCATGGTTATTTGGAAACGCTTTGCATATATCCGAAATTTGTAATCTTGATTAAATGAATTAAATAAGCTGAAATAATGAAACAATATCAATTTTAATGGCATTTGAAAAAGTAGATAAAGAATTTTGTTTGACCGATAACAGTGTAAATGTTTACGGTTATCGCTGTTTAACAGACGGATTGCTTCTTGATAAATTCAAACCAGCGATTGGTTACAAAATGCACAACAGAGAGTTAGGTGTCGCAGTAAGATGGGAGGACTTTAGAGTTGATAAAGATAAAGTTTATGCAAAGCCTGTTGTTAATACTACATTATTCCCCACTCTTGTTGACGAAATTAAAGACGGCTTTATGGCTGCTGCATCATGTGGCAAAATAGTAGCCGTTGAATTGTCAGAAGATAAAAAAGATGCAGTAAAAGGACAATTTGGTCCCACATTAAAAAAATGGTTTCCACGTGAAATTTCTATTGTTGATATTCCTGGTAACTATTCTGCTCTTGCTAAATTATACGATGAATCTAATAACGTTATAAGAGATTTATCGGATAATAAAAAACCTATTTTTAATACAAACACATCACAAGATATGAAACAAATTACAATGACGGCAGCAATGATTGCTGCACTTAATTTATCTGACAACAGTACTGAAGATGCTTATCAAGGAGCTATCAATGATTTAATTGATAAAGCGTCAAAATACGATGTTGTAAAAAAAGAGTTAGATGATCTTAAAGCAAGTTCATCAAAAGCTGAAATTGAGGCTATCCTTAAAAAAGGAATGGGAGATAAAAAGTTAACAAAAGACTTAAGCGATAAGCTTTTAGTTTCTTTTGGTAACAATCCAAAAGGTTTACAGGAATTAGTCGATTCTATGCCTGCACAGACCAGAGTAACCGAACACAAAGGTGATGTAGATGTTCCTGAGAAATATGCGGGAAAATCTTTTCAAGATCTTTATGTTTCCGGTGAACTTGAGGCTGTAAAAAGAGATTATCCAATTTATTATAAATCATTAACTAAACAAAAATAATCATGAATTTGCCTAATACCATTTCTAACATTCCAAGAGAAGTATTTGTTACATACATTGTAGAAAAACTTCGTAAGGAAAATCCACATTTATTAGCATGTTTTGATGAATCAAACTTCGTTATGGGTGGAGCTGTTGTTCATGTTCCCAACGCAGGTGCATCACCTGATACGCAAAAGAACAGATCATCATTTCCAGCAGTAGCTGTAATGCGTGGTGATTCTCACGTAACTTATGCGTTAGATGTATATTCAACAGACCCGACCCATATTACATGGCATGAAGGTGCTGAAATTTCTTATGATAAAACAGACAGTGTTCTTAACGACCACATGCAAACACTCATTGAGGCTGTTGGTGACAATATGCTTTATAACTGGGTTGTTGGTTTACATTTGTCAGGCGGTAGTTATGTTACAGATACTATTCCTTCAACAAATGTTATTTTCACTACTGGCGATTGGACAGCTGTTAATCCTGATGATGGACAGGAGGGTGTAAGACGTTCATTATTGTATGCTGAGCTTCAAAAAGCGCAAGCTATGATGAACAAAGCTGGAGTTCCTAAAACCAACAGGTTTGCAATGATTGAATCATATATGCACCAACAGTTAATAGAATCTTTATCTGCGAATCAAATGGCTGCTTATCAAAAAGCTGCTGATTTGGCAAAAGGTATTGTTGGAGAATTTGCTGGGTTTAAAATCATGGAACGTGGTTCTGTTTTAGCTTTTAACGAAGCTGGCTCAACTCCAATTGTTCCTGGTGTTGCAATTGATGATTCCGATAATATTGCTTGTTTATGCTGGCAAAAAGACCAAGTAACAAAAGCCCAAGGTGATATCATGCCTTTTGATGATAAAGGGAATCCCTTATATTACGGTGATGTTTTCTCATCTCTTGTTAAATTTGGTGGTCGTGTTCGTAGGGCTGATTGGAAGGGTATTATCGCAATAGTGCAAACTTCTGTTGATACTACCGAACTTGATGCCTTAATCGTTACAGCTGAAGCCTTAGTTGAAATTACTTACACAACTGCAACATGGGCAACATTTGCGGCTGCACTTGCTGCTGCATTGGCTGTCGCTGAAAATGCTGCACACACAACTGCGACCGTAGCAGATGCTGTTGTAAGCTTACAAGCTGCGATTGATCAATTAGTAGAAGCGTAATTTTAAGAGGGAGCCTTAGAAATAAAGCTCCCTTAAATATATCACTATGAGAGAAAAGGTACTAGAAATCACTGGAGGCATTATAATAGGTTCTGCAACCTACGCTCAAACTAGCGAAGTATTCGTTGCAATTAGTGTAGCTTTTGCTTGTGGTGTTGCCAGTGCGCTTGGAGGTTGGGTTATAAAAAAGTTGTTTAATAAAAAAACTAAGAAAAATGAGAACACAATTCACTAGAAAGTTTGGAGGTGCAATAATTGCACTCCTAGTTACGTCTTTAATTGCTATAGTTTCAATAGGTGATTACACTCCTATTAAAGAAATAAAAGCCAGTAATTCACATGTCATTGTTTGCAGCGGACACGATCCCGTTTTTAACGGCGAATATATGACTTACGGAAAACAAAGTCCAACCTGGGAGGATGGCTTAAAGATCTATGAAGGTAGAAGTTGTCAATTATTGGCTCTTGAACTTACAGAAAAACTTATCGATGCTCAAATTGATGTTACTTATCTAAATCCGTATAGTCATAAGTTATCGTTGTTAGAACGTGTAACTGAAGTTAATAAGATATTTAAGATTGATAAGCGTGTATTACTTATAAGCCTGCATCATAACGCCCAGCAAACTAAGACGGCACCATATATTGATAAATATGGACAAAAAGGATATTTGTCAACTGCTGATGGTGGTGCTACTGGAATTGAATCTTACACCTCTGTTGGATATACTGAAAGTGATAATCTTAACAATAACTTTATCATCCCAGAGTTGCAAAAGGAGTTTCCTGATATAAAATTTAGAACTGGTCATAAAACGCTAGGAAAGGAGGCGAATTTCTATGTGCTTACGCAAACAAATTGTACTGCAGTACTAATAGAATGGATGTTTATGACTACATATACAGACTGCCTTATTATCTCTAATTCTGATTATAGAAATAGATATACAGATGCTATATGTCGGGCATTAGTGAGTTACGATAAATCACGTGCTATTAGGTCTGGCAAATCAATAACAAAACCATTAGATATAGTGGCCTAATGAAATATACTAATTACATACTCTTTGCTTTTGGGTTTTTGCTTCTGTTGACTATAGTGGGCTGTCGCACACAACAGCCCACTATTATTACAGAAGTTCAGGAGAAAATCGTAGAAAGGCTTGTGCCTTACGCTTTGCCTTCTGATAGTTCAGAAATGCAGCTTAGAATTACATGTGATTCGCTCAATAATGTGCTGATAAGTGAGTTGTCAGAGTATAAAACAAAAGGCATAAATAGTAAACTTACTGTAAATAATGATAGGCTAGTCTATAAAACGGTAGTCAATCGCGATACAGTATTTATACCGGTTACAGATACATTCACATCGTTTGTGCATATAGAAATACCCGGTAAAACAGTAAAAGAAAACAACCTGACGAAACTACAGCTTGCACAAATCTGGTTAGCTAGATGGTACATTTTAATTGTACTAGTGGGAGCTGTAGTATTTTTAATTCAAATTCGAAAATTATGGAAAATCATGTAAAATCTTATTTCCGCAGATTTAAACGCTCAAACAGATGCTTTGAAGCGAATGGAAAATGTTACCATACAAATGGTGCAGCCCAATCAAATCACAAACCAGAAGAAATAAAGAGCTATACTCGTTCTGATTACGATAAGCAATTACTTGCTGATCAAGAAAAAGCTAAAGAAGAAAGAGCTGTGCAAAAAGCTAAGGAATTTGATGATTCAAAAGCTAGGAGAGAAGCTAAAGAGCAAGCCGAAAAAGAAGCTAAAGAGAAAGCTGAAAAAGAAGCCAAAGAGAAAGCCGAAAAAGAAGCTAAAGAGAAAGCTGAAAAAGAAGCCAAAGAGAAAGCTGAAAAAGAAGCCAAAGAGAAAGCCGAAAAAGAAGCTAAAGAGAAAGCTGAAAAAGAAGCGAAAGAAAAAGCTGCCAAAGAAGCGAAAAAGTAAAAAAATTGAGTACTAATATCAAAAAAATTATAATATGCCTTTTCCAGGAGTAAGCGTTAACGTTGATACCGGCAATCTTTTAAGAGCGTTGCCAAATTTAGACTCTGTACCAGCTTTAGCTGTTACTGTAGCAACTGAGGGGTTACAAGGAGTTGTAACAACAGTTTTTTCTCTTAAAGATGCTGAAAATAAAGGAATAACTTCAACATCTGAAGCTTTCCTACATTATATACTTACTGAGTTCTATACTGAACTTGGTGGAAATAAGAAATTGTATATAATGGGTTTTGCTGACACAGTCTTAATGAGTAAAATGTTAGATGTTACTGACGAAGCTGCTGTTTATAAAATGATCAAAGATGCCAATGGTGAGATTACTCACATTGGTGTTTGTCGCAATCCTGATACAGGAGATGTTCCTGGGGATGCTTTTTTAAATGCAGATGTAGCTTTGGCATTAACTGCTGGCAAATCTCTTGCAGCTAATTTTCAAGCTAAAAATCAACCAGTTCGCCTATTGATAGAGGGTCAAGTTAATGATGATGAAGTTGCTAACTCGTTAGATTTAAGTGCACTTTCAAATGGTTATTGTGGAATCGTATTAGGATCTACAAAAGCCGATGGATCGGCATCTGTAGGTCTAGCATTAGCACGAATCGTGAAATATCCAGCTCATGTAAAAATAGGAGATGGACAAAATGGATCATTAACAGCAGGGCAGTTATATATTGGAGCCGATAAAATTGAAGATAGACCTGATGTAGAAGATTTACACGATCAAGGTTTTATAACATTTCATCGCCGACCAGGAGTTGCTGGATACTTTTTTGGTGTTGATAACATGTGTACCGATGATGATACCAGTATCCTTGTACACGGTAATGTGTTAGATAAAGCTCAGAGAATTTCAGCAGCGACATATACGCCATATATTGAGAGTAATATACGAATTAACGATGACGGCACAATAAATGAAACCGATGCTAAACAGCTTGAAAACCAGCTAAAAACTCAAATTTTAGCAAATATGGAAGGGCAGATTAGCAATGTCGATGTAATTATTGATACTACTCAGAATATTGTCGACAATTCAACTTTACAAGTTAAAGTAAAAATATTGCCGCTTGGGTATCTTACATGGATAGAGGTTACTTTAGGATTTACAACATCAATATAATAGATTATGCCAAACATTAACATAAAAAGTAAGGAATGTGCTTGGGCACAACTAGAGGTTAATATCTTAGGAAGAACAATCAAAGGTTTACGAGCTGTTGAAGCTAAAAAATCTGTCGAAAAAGAACATTTATATGCTTCTGGAGACGAGCCTATCGATATTACGTCCGGCAATAAAAAATACGAAGGTTCTATTAAAATTTTAGGTTTTGAAGCTGATGCAATGAATGATGTTGCTCAAGCTGCTGGATATGATGATATTACTGATGTGCCACACGAAGCAATTGTAATGACATTGCGTTGGAAGAAAAACAAAATTGACAGACCTCGATTTAAAACTATCGCAGGTATTGCATTTACAGAGAATGGTTTTAGTCAGGAACAAAATGCAAAATATCGTGAAGTTACACTGCCGTATTTAGCCATGGCAATTATTTAACATTAATATAAATTAAAGAAAGATGGAAAACGAAGCAAAAAACGAACTACAAATTGCAATTGAGCTTGCAAAAAAAGAATTAGAAGAAAAACTGATAAAAAGATTTGGTGAAAAACTGCATGAGCATAAGAAAATGTTTGCACCTAGAAAATTATCAGTTATCGAAGTTGAAGATAAGCTCGCTTTATTGCGCCCGATAGGAGCTACTGAAGTTGGCGAATTTAGTCTATTGATTGTAAACGAAAGCTTAGAAAAAGCTAGTAGATATTTACTCGAAGAGTTGTGGCTCGATGGTGATCAGGAATTAAAAAATGATGAAGAATACTTTATAGCTGCAATGATGTCGTTGCAAAAAGTTGTGGAGGTAAAAAAAAGCAGTTTTTTTCAGCTGTAGCAAAAGGACAGAGCCAAACGCTTAAGGATCTCGAAACAACTACAGTTTTTGGACTCTTAATGTTTGGCTCGGATGCTATAGAAAGGTGGGGAGATGAAACGTTTTACTACAGAACTGGTATTGCACTGAATTTATGGAGTAAAGGAGTTGGTAGAGTAAGATTATAATTATGGATATTGTAGAATATGCACTAAAATTAAGAGATTATGCAAGTGGTCAGATGAAACAATTCGGACAAACCGCTCGTAGAACTTTTAATCAAGCTGAAAAATATACCGATGATTTAAATCGACACAATAAAACTCTAGGCTTATCATATAGTGAACTCCAACACAAAATAAAACAGGTTGAGCATACTATTCGTAACTCAACTATTCCAAACCAAATACGTGAAGCTCGTGTTGAATTAAGAAAATTACAACAGCAAGCCTCTACACATGCAGGTGCACCAACACGCACAGGTGGTGGAATGACAAGTCGTGGAAGTGCTGCAGGCGGTGCGTCTGGAATGGCAGGTATGGCTGGTATGGCTTTAGCTGGTGCGGCTGTTAGTGGAATGTATGCAGCCGGGCGTTTAATTGTGAATAGCATACAGACATCATTAGAGAGACAAATAGTTCAAACTTCATTTAACGTACTTACGGGTTCTAGGCAACAGGGCGAAGCTTTAACCAAGGAATTAGTAGATTTACAACAACAGACTATACTAGGAGCAGAAGTCTTTAAAAACGCACAAACAATGATGGGGTTTGGGTTTAAAGACACCGAAGTTATTGATAATCTAAAAATGCTCGGTGACGTTTCTATGGGTGACACTCAGAGATTAGACTCGTTAACATTAGCGTTTTCTCAGACAAGAGCTGCGGGTAAATTAACTGGACAGGATTTATTGCAATTTATCAATGCAGGTTTCAATCCATTACAAGAAATTGCAGAAAAAACTGGCAAAACAATTGGCGAGTTAAAAGATGATGTCGCAGCTGGTAGTATTAGTTTTGAAATGGTGCAGCAAGCCTTTGTTGACGCCACGAGTGAGGGTGGTAAATTTAATAATATGCTTGAGCAAATTGCCGAAACACCAGCTGGTAAAATGCAACAATTAGCTGGTGCCTGGACCGAAATGAAAATAAAGCTTGGTGCGGCATTTGAGCCACTTGTGAAAATGGTCCTGGACATGACTAATAAACTTATCCCAATGTTAGAGCCATTAATTTCATTTATTCAAGATAACGTCAATAAAATTTCAGATGTTATTAGTAATATCAATGTCGATACAAAGGGATTTGCAGACTATATTCAAATCGTGAAAACATTATTTCAAGAGCATATTATTCCTTATGCAATGACACTTTTTGAATTCATTGCTAAGACAGTCTCAAAAATAGGTGAGTTTGTCGGCAAGTCTGAATTAATAAAAGATGTATTTAAGTTTGTTTATTCGTATGTCGGTTTTATTTATGATGTATTCAAATTTGTCATTGAAAAAATTGAGTGGATATTAGACAATGCTATATTACCATTGGCAAATATAGTTGATAAGGCATATACTTTGATTACTGGATCATCGACACCTGGTGCTGGAGGTAATGCTTTTAAATCAATTTTTGATCAACGTAGAACAATAATTGCTAAGAATACTCCACCGGAACCGGAAGTAGAAGGTGATGGTGGGGAAACGATTAATGATTTAATAAACGGCAATGGGGCTGCTGGCTCGTCAGCAGAGCAATCAATTACAGGTGGTGGTCCTAAAGTAGTAAATATTCAAGTTGGCAAATTTATGGAAGATCTAAACATATCTTCTATAAACTTAACTGAGACATCAGAGGAGGTAGAGAAAATATTTATGGAGCTATTTGCTCGTGTTGTTGTTAATGGAGCGGCTGTGGTATGATAAAGCTTAATTTAATAGAAGTCTATCAAGAACAATTTGGAGAGCCATATCGCCTTTCTAATCTTGGAGTAAATATATTTAATAAATATCAGCCTGTA